>CAYLZU010000033.1:0-17923 GCA_964388005.1 uncultured Burkholderiaceae bacterium | reverse complement strand
GCCGAAAAGGTCCACAGCGCCGTGTCGAGCCGCGCCAGCCGGTCGGCGTCGCGGCTGTACAGCAGCACGCGGCAGGCCGCACTCCGCGCCCGCCGGACGACGCGGCAGGCGTACTGCAGCCGATGCTCGACGTTGAAGTGGAAGTCGATCCGCACGCGGCGATGATAGCCAGCGGCGCCGGGTGGGCGGGCGCACGGGTTCGCGTCGCCGCGGCAGCCGGCGACCGAAGGCCGCGCGGTCAGCCGGCGCGCCGCAACAGGAACTCGGCCAGCAGCGGCACCGGCCGGCCGGTGGCGCCCTTGGCGGGACCGCCTTTCCAGGCCGTGCCGGCGATGTCCAGGTGCGCCCACGGGTACCCCTTCGCGAACCGCGCCAGGAAGCAGGCGCCGAGCACCGCCCCGGCCTTGCCCTGCGTGCCGATGTTGGCCATGTCGGCGAAGTTCGACTTCAGCTGCTCCTGGTAGTCCTCCTGAACCGGCAGGCGCCAGGCGGGGTCGACGGCCGCCTTGCCCGAGGCCAGCAGTTCCTCCGCCAGGGTGTCGTCGGGGCTGAACAGGCCGCTGTTGATCTCCCCGAGGGCGACGACACAGGCGCCAGTCAGGGTCGCGATGTCGACCACCGCCGAAGGCTTGAACCGCTCGGCGTAGGTCAGGGCGTCGCACAGGATCAGCCGCCCCTCGGCATCGGTGTTCAGCACCTCGATCGTCTGGCCGGACATCGAGGTGACGATGTCGCCCGGCTTGTTGGCCGTGCCCGAAGGCAGGTTCTCGCAGGCGGGAACGATGCCGACCACGTTCAGCGGCAGCTTCAGCTCGGCCACGGTCCGCAGGACGCCGAACACCGACGCCGCGCCGCACATGTCGAACTTCATCTCGTCCATGGCGCCTGAGGGCTTGATCGAGATGCCGCCGGAGTCGAAGGTGATGCCCTTGCCGACCAGCACGACCGGATCGGCCGGCTTGCGCTTCCCGGCGCCGCTGTACTTCATCACGATCAGCTGCGGCGGCTCGCTCGATCCCTTGGCCACCGACAGGAACGAACCCATCTTCAGCGACTCGATCTTCCGGCGGTCGAGGACGTCGACGTCGAGCTTGTGGCTGCGGCCGAGCTTTCTGGCTTCGGCGGCGAGGTAGCCCGGCGTGCAGATGTTGCCGGGCAGGTTGCCGAGACGCTTCGCCAGTTCGACGCCGTTGGCGATCGCCGTGCCCTGCGCCAGTCCGTGCTCGGCGGCGGCGTCGCGGGCGGTGAGCACGAGCACGATGCGCTCGGGCGCGGCGGTGTCGTCGTCCTTGATGCTCTTCAGCTCGTCGGCGCGGAACGCCGCATCGCGCGAGGCGAGCACCAGCTGCCGGGCCAGCCAGGCGCTGTCGCGCCCGGCCGGCAGCCAGTCGGTGGCGGCGAGGGCCAGTTCCTTCACCGCGGCTCCGGCCGACCTGACCGCGGTGGCCACCGCTTCGAGGCAGGCCCTGTCGTTGAATTCCTTGCGCTTGCCGAGGCCGACCATCAGCACCCGCGGCGAGGCCAGCCCGGGCAGGCCGCGCAGCATCACCGCGGTGCCGCGTTTGCCGGTCGCATCGCCGCTCTTGACGGCGGCGCGCAGCGCGCCCTTCGAGGCGGCGTCGAGCGATCGCGCCTGCGCCGTGAGTTCGCCTTCGGCGTAGACGCCGACGGCGATGCAGTCGGCCTTGACCGCTTCGGCGGCGGCGGTTCGGGTGCTGAAGTCCATGGATCGCGGGTTCCGGTGTGAGGATCGGGCCGAGGCCGATCGGGTCGATCGCGGCGGCGGCGGGGCGCCGCGCGAAGGCGGCGAGTATAGCGACGCACCGTCGCCCGGCCGTCGACCGGCGGCGACGGTCGACGCGAATACACTGCCGGGCCATGGTCTTCTCGCGCTCGATCGTCGCCGAGCTCGCGAATGCCGCCGGGGCGGTGTTCACCGTGCTGTTCTCGATCATCTTCTCGGTGGCGCTGGTGCGCATCCTCGGCCAGGCGGCCGTCGGCTCGGTCGACAGCGGCGCGGTGTTCGCCTACGTCGCGCTGACGGCGGTGACGACGCTGCCGACGGTGCTGGCGCTGACGCTGTTCATCTCCGTCCTGGTGACGGTGTCGCGCAGCTACCGCGATTCGGAGATGGTGGTGTGGCTCGCCTCCGGGCAGAGCCTGCTCGCCTGGATCGGGCCGGTGATGCGCTTCGCGGCGCCGATCGTGGTCCTGATCGCCGTCCTGTCGCTGCTGATCTCGCCCTGGGCGGCGCAGCAGATCGAGGAGAGCAAGCAGCGCTTCCGCAGCCGCGACGACGTCAGCCGCGTCGTCGCCGGCCGCTTCATCGAGTCGGCCGGCGGGCAGCGGGTGTTCTTCGTCGAGTCGGTCGATCTGCAGGGCGGCACCGCGCACAACCTCTTCGTCAGCCACCGCAGCCAGGGCCGCGAGGGCGTGATCGTCGCCCGCGAGGGCGTGATCGAGGTGCATCCCGGCGGCGACCGCTACCTGGTGCTTCTGAACGGCCGCCGCTACGAGGGCACGCCCGGGCTGCCGCAGTACCGGATGCTGGAGTTCGAGCGCTACGCGATCCGCCTCGACATCCGCGCCGAGGCGCCACTGGCCGAACTGAACGCGCGCGCCAAGCCGACGCGGCAGCTGCTGCGCGAGCCGACGCCATTTCACCGCGCCGAGCTGCTGTGGCGGATCGGCGTGCCGCTGCTGGCCACGGTGCTGGCGGTGATGGCCATTCCGCTCGGTTACGTGAATCCGCGCGTCGGCCGTTCCGCCAACTTGATCATCGCCGTGCTGGTCTTCCTCACCTATCACAACGGGATGTCGATCGTGCAGGCCTGGGTGCAGCAGGAGAAGCTTGGCTTCGCGATCGGCGTCTGGGCCACCCATGCCGCCGCCGCGGCGCTGGTGGCGCTGATGTTCGCCCACCGCCTCTACCCGCGGCGATGGCTGCCGCGGCTGCCGGCGCTGCGCACCGCGGCGGCGGTCCGTCGATGAGGACGCTGCGCCGCTACCTGCTGCTCGAACTGGTGCGGTCGACCGGCCTGATGCTGTTCGCGCTGCTGGCGCTGTTCGCGTTCTTCGACCTGCTGTCGCAGATCGACAACCTGCGCCCGGGAATCTACGGCCTGCCGCAGGCGCTGGCCTACGTGACGCTGCAGCTGCCGTCGCGCGCCTACGAGCTGGCGCCGATCGCGGCGCTGATCGGCGCCATCTTCGCCCTGTCGCAGCTGGCGGCGAACTCGGAATTCACCATCATGCGGGTGTCCGGCATGAGCACTCGGGCGCTGGTGTTCGCCGTGCTGCGGGTCGGCCTGATGTTCGTGGTCCTGACCTACGCCCTCGGCGAACTGATCGCGCCGCTGTCCGAGCGCCGGGCGCAGGAGATCCGCGCCGAGACCCGCGGCGAGGGCGTGATCGGCAACAAGCTGCGATCCGGCGTCTGGGTGCGTGACGCGGTGCGCGGCGAAGGCGGCGCGATCGAGCGCTGGCGCTTCGTCAACGTCGGCATCGTGCGCCCCGACGGCACCTCGAGCGCGTGGCGCATCTTCGAGTTCGACCGCGAGTTCCGGCTGCTGTCGATCGGAACCGCCGAGAGCGGACGCTTCATGCCCGGTGACGGATCGGCGGGCTGGCGCCTCGAGGGCGTGGTCGAGACGCGGCTGCCGGTCGTGCGGGGCACCGACACCGCGCCGTCGGACCTGCGCACGGAGATCGTGCGCGCCGGCGAACGCGACTGGGAGTCGGCGCTGACGCCGGACATCCTCGGCGTGCTGCTGGTGCAGCCGGAGCGGATGGCGGCGCTCGAGCTCAGGCGCTACGTCAATCACCTGGCCGCCAACCGGCAGCAGACCGAACCGTACGAGATCGCGCTCTGGGGCAAGGTCTTCTATCCGCTGGCGGTGATCGTGATGATGATGCTGGCGCTGCCGTTCGCCTACCTGCACGTCCGCCAGGGGACGGTGAGCCTGAAGATCTTCGCCGGGGTGATGATCGGAGTGCTGTTCTACATGCTGAACAAGCTGTTCTCGCACCTCGGCCTGCTGCACACCTGGCCGCCGGTGATGGTGGCGCTGCTGCCGAGCCTGGTGATGCTGGCGATGGCGCTCGGGGCGTTGTACTGGATCGAGCGGCGCTAGGCGCTTCTTCAGGCGCGCGCCGGCGCCGCGCTGCCTCTCAGTCGGCTTCGGCGCCTCGCGGCCGCGGCTTCCTGGCGCCGAACGGATAGGCGCCGCCGCCCTTGCCCGAGGGCGGGACGTAAAGCGACGCCAGCATCGTCACGGCGAGCACGGTCGCGGTGAAGCCGAGCGACCAGGCCACGGGGATCTTGTAGACGTCGACGAGCAGCATCTTGGCGCCGATCGCCACCAGCACGATCGCCAGGCCGTAGGACAGCAGGTGGAAGCGCTCGTGCATGCCGGCGAGCAGGAAGTACATCGCCCGCAGGCCGAGGATGGCGAACACGTTCGAGGTGAAGACGATGAACGGGTCGGTGGTGATGGCGAAGATGGCCGGGATCGAGTCGACGGCGAAGATGACGTCGACGATGCCGATCAGCACGATGACGACCAGCAATGGCGTCGCCACCTTCGCGCCGTCGATGGTGGTGAAGAACTTCTCGCCGTCGTAGGCGGGCGCGATGCGGAAGCGGCGCCGCACCCACGTCAGCGCCGGGTTGCCTTCGAGGTCCGGCTCCTGGCCGGCGGCCCACCACATCTTCACGCCGGTGAAGACCAGGAAGGCGCCGAACAGGTACAGGATCCAGTGGAACTGCGCGATCAGCCAGGCGCCGACGAGGATCAGCACCGCCCGCAGCAGCAGCGCGCCGAGGATGCCGATCATCAGCACCCGCTTCTGGTACTCGTTCGGCACGGCGAAGTAGGTGAACAGCATCAGGAAGACGAAGATGTTGTCCACCGCCAGCGCCTTCTCGATCAGGTAGCCGGTGACGAACTCCAGCGCCTTGACGTCGGCGACCCGATCGCCGTCGGGGCCGCCGAGATGCCACCACAGCCAGCCGACGAAGACGAACGACACCGCAACCCAGATCAGCGACCAGACTGCCGCCTCCTTCATCGTCACGCGATGCGCCCCCTGCCGGTTCATGGCGGCGAAGTCGACGACGAGCGCGATCAGAACGAAGGCCGCAAAGAGCGACCACGCGAGCGGCGTGCCGATGCCGACCATGGCGAACTCCGGTTGGTGCGGTCCCGGCGCGGACCTTGTGCTTGTCGAGTCGCCCGATGGTCTTGCCGACCGATGTTTCGCATCGGCCCGCGGCGCCGGGAAGCACAGGCTCGCGCCGAGCCGTTGCGCTTCCGTACTGACGGCATCGCAGAACTGGCGCAAGCCATGCGCCGGACGGCTACTCCCCATGAGAGGCGGGCGGACTAGAGCAGCGGACCGACGCCCGCAGCAGCCGGGGTAACCCTCGGTTTGCGGTCGGCGCTACGATCGCCGGGCGCATCGCCGGCGCGAACGTCGAGCGCCACCCTCAAACGAGAGCGAACATGAACCGTCCGCGCAAGAAGCCCGAGGAACTGCGCAGCCACCGCTGGTACGGGGTACAGGACCTGCGCGCCTTCGGCCACCGCTCGCGCACGGCGCAGATGGGCTATCACCGCTCCGACTACGCCGGCAAGCCGGTGGTCGCGATCATCAACACCTGGAGCGAGATCAATCCCTGCCACACCCATTTCCGGCAGCGGGCCGAAGAGGTCAAGCGCGGCATCTGGCAGGCCGGCGGCTTCCCGGTCGAGATGCCGGCGATTTCGCTGTCGGAGCCCTTCCAGAAGCCGACCACCATGCTGTACCGCAACCTGCTGGCGATGGAGACCGAGGAACTGCTGCGCAGCTATCCCGCCGACGGCTGCGTGCTGATGGGCGGCTGCGACAAGACCACGCCGGCGCTGATCATGGGCGCGCTGTCGATGAACCTGCCCGCCATCTTCATGCCGGCCGGGCCGATGCTGCGCGGCAACTGGCGCGGCGACACCCTCGGCAGCGGCTCCGACGTGTGGAAGTACTGGGCCGAACTGCGCGCCGGCAACATCACCGAGACCGACTGGAGCGAGATCGAGCAGGGCATCGCCCGTTCGCCCGGCCACTGCATGACGATGGGCACCGCCTCGACGATGACCTCGGCCGCCGAGGCGATGGGCCTGACTCTGCCGGGCGCGGCGTCGATCCCGGCCGCCGACTCGCGCCATGCGCAGATGGCCACACTCACCGGCAAGCGGGCGGTGGAGATGGTCTGGGAGGACCTGAAGCCGCGCGAGATCGTCACCGCGGCGGCGATCGACAATGCCGTGACCACGGTGCTGGCGCTCGGCGGCTCGACCAATGCCGTCGTGCACCTGATCGCCATCGCCCGCCGCGCCGGAGTGGCGCTCGATCTCGACCGCTTCGACCGGCTGGCCCGTCGAACGCCGGTGCTGGCCAACGTGCGGCCGTCGGGCAGGTACCTGATGGAGGACTTCTTCTATGCCGGCGGCCTGCGCGCGCTGCTGGCGCAACTGGGCGACCTGCTCGACGTCTCGACGCTGACCGCCAACGGCCGCACGCTCGGCGAGAACGTCGACGGCAGCCGCGTGTTCGACGACGACGTGATCCGCAGCCGCGCCAACCCGCTGGTCGCGCACGACGGCCTGGCGGTGCTGCGCGGCAACCTCGCCCCCGACGGCGCGGTGATCAAGCCGCCGGCGATGGAGCCGCGGCTGCTCAGGCACGCCGGCCGCGCGGTGGTGTTCGCCGACTACAACGACATGGCGGCGCGCATCGACGATCCCGCGCTCGACGTCACCGCCGACAGCGTGATCGTGCTGCAGGGCGCCGGCCCGCAGGGCGCGCCCGGCATGCCGGAGTGGGGCCAGCTGCCGATCCCGAAGAAGCTGCTGGCGCAGGGGGTGCGCGACATGGTCCGGATCTCGGACGCGCGCATGAGCGGCACCAGCTACGGCGCCTGCGTGCTGCACGTGGCGCCGGAGTCGTATGTCGGCGGGCCGCTGGCGCTGGTGCGCGATGGCGACCTGGTCGAGCTCGACGTGCCGGCAAGGCGGCTCGAACTAATGATCGACGAGGCGGAACTGGCGCGCCGGCGCGCGGCATGGACGCCGCCGCCGCCGCGCTACACGCGCGGCTTTGGCGCCCTGTACCAGACTCACATCCGCCAGGCCAGCGACGGCTGCGACTTCGACTTCCTCGAAGCAGGCGGTCCGACCCCCGACCCGGAGATCCATTGAAACCGCGCATCCTGCAGTGCGGGCCGATGATGACCAGCCTCGAGGCCGGTCTCGGCGAGCGTTTCGACGTCCACCCGCTGTGGCGCGAGACCGATCGCAAGGCCTTTCTCGCCGCCCGCGGCGGCGAGTTCGCCGGCATCGCCACCTCGGCCCGCTACGGCGCCGACCGGGCGCTGATCGAGGCGCTGCCCCGACTGCAGGTCATCGCCAGTTTTGGCGTCGGCGTCGACGCCATCGACCTGAACGCGGCGCGGGCGCGCGGCGTCGCGGTGGCGAACACCCCCGACGTGCTGACCGACTGCGTCGCCGACCTCGCCTTCGGTCTGCTGATCGATGTGGCGCGCCGGCTGTCGGCGGCGGACCGCTTCGTCCGCCGCGGCGGCTGGCTCGAGGGCCAGTTCCCGCTGGCGACGAAAGTGTCGGGAAAGAAGCTCGGCATCCTCGGCCTTGGCCGCATCGGCGCCGCGATTGCCCGCCGCGCGTCGGGCTTCGACATGCCGGTGCGCTATCACAGTCGCCGCCCGGTCGGCGGTTCGTCGTTCGGCTATGAGCCTTCGCCGACGGCGTTGGCAACCTGGGCGGATTTTCTGGTGATCGCCTGCGAGGGCGGGCCGTCGACGCGGCACCTGGTGTCGCGCGAAGTGCTCGCCGCGCTGGGGCCGCGGGGCTTTCTGGTCAACATCGCCCGCGGCAGCGTCGTCGACGAGGCGGCGCTGGTCGAGGCGCTGGCCGGCGGCGGCATCGCCGGCGCGGCGCTCGACGTCTTCGAGGACGAGCCGAACGTGCCGCAGGCGCTGGCGGCGCTCGACAACGTCGTGCTGCTGCCGCATATCGCCAGCGCCACCGTCGAGACACGGCAGGCGATGGCCGACTGCGTGCTCGCCAACCTGACGGCCTGGTTCGAACATCGCCGGCTGCTGACGCCGGTCGCGGGGGAGGGTGATTGACGATGACCGAAGTCTCAGCCGCCGGCGTCACGGTCGGCGCCGAAGCCCTGCGCGCGCTGGTGCGCGCCGTCGCCCATGGCGCCGGATCGGGCGAACGCGAAGCGATGCTGGTCGCCGAGCAGCTGGTCGATGCCAATCTCACCGGCCACGACTCGCACGGTGTCGGCATGCTGCCGCGCTACGTGGAAGCGCTCGCCGAAGGCGGGCTGAAGACCAACCAGCGGCTGACGGTGCTGCGCGACGCCGGCCCGATCCTGATGCTCGACGGCAACGCCGGCTACGGGCAGGTCATGGCCTACGACGCGATGGCGCTCGGCATCGAGCGCGCGGCCGAGCACGGGGTGGCGGTGGTCGGGCTGGCCAACAGCCACCACATCGGCCGCATCGGCCACTGGGCCGAGCAGTGCATCGCTGCCGGACTGGTATCGATCCACTTCGTCAACGTGATCAGCCGGCCGGTGGTGGCGCCTTTCGGCGGCCGCGACGCGCGCTTCGTCACCAACCCGTTCTGCGTCGGCATCCCGATGGCATCCGGCGAGCCGATCGTGCTCGACTTCGCCACCAGCCGCATTGCCATGGGCAAGGTGCGGGTGGCGTTCAACAAGGGCGAATCAGTGAAGCCCGACACCCTGCTCGACGCCCGCGGCGAGCCGACCACCGACCCGGCGGCGCTGTTCGCCGATCCCGGCGGCGCCATCCTGCCGTTCGGCGAGCACAAGGGCTACGGCATGGCGGTCGTCTGCGAGATCCTCGGCGGCGCGCTGGCCGGCGGCCTGACGCTGCACGAGCGGCCGACGAGCCGGGCGATCATCAACAACATGCTCAGCTTCATCGTCGATCCCGAGAGCCTCGGCACCGCCGAACTGCTGGCCAGCGAAGCCAGGGCGTTCGCCGACTGGGTCCGCGCCTCGCCGCCGATGGCCGGCGTCGAGCGGGTGCTGCTGGCCGGCGATCCCGAGCGCGCCCGGCGCCGGGAGCGCGGCGCCCACGGCATTCCGATCGACGTCACCACCTGGACGCAGATCGTCGATGCCGCGATGCAGGTCGGTGTCGATCGCGCAACGGTCGAGGCGATCGCCAGCCCGGTTCCGCAGCGGCGTTGAGCCGCCCGCCTACGCGGCGACGGCGAACGACAGCAGTGCAAGCGCCGCCAGCACGATGGCGGCGAAGGTCATCGCCATGCCGGCGACGCGGAAGCGGAAATCCTCCTTCGGCTGGCTGACGCCCCAGGCATGCACCAGCCGGCCGATGAGCAGCAGCGCGCACAGCGCGTGGACGGCCGGCTTCGGCGCGCCGCTGCTTTCGGCGAAGTAGATCAGCAGCAGCGCCAGCGGCACGTACTCGGCGAAGTTGGCATGCACGCGCGCCGCGCGCGCCAGCAGCTTGTCGCCGCCGTCGCCGATCGCCACGCGGGCGCGGCGGCGCAGGCGGATCGTGCGCACGCTCAGGCCGACGAAGACCAGCGCCAGGACGGCGGCGTAGGTCGCGGTGATCATCGCCGCCGGCCCGAGTTCAGCGGGCCTTGAAGCGGGCCGCCAGCGCATCGGCGCCGGTGCGCAGCAGCGCCAGATCGGCGCCGACGGCGGTGAACAGGCAGCCGAGCTGCAGGTAGCGGCGGGCGAGCGTGTCGTCGCCGCTGAGGATGCCCGGCGGCTTGCCGGCGGCGACCAGGCGCCGGATCGCGTCCTCGATCGCCGCCTGCACCTCGGGGTGCTTCAGGTCGCCGGCATGTCCGAGCGCGGCGGCGAGATCGGCCGGGCCGATGAACACCCCGTCGACGCCGTCGACGGCGGCGATCGCCTCCAGGTTCTGCAGTCCCTGCCGCGTCTCCACCTGCACCAGCACGCACAGCTCGTCGGCATAGGTCTGCACGTAGTCGGCGATGCGGCCATAGTTGTTGGCGCGCGGGCCGGTGGCGAAGCCGCGCACCCCGTGCGGCGGATAGCGCGTGAACGCCACCGCGTCGCGCGCCTCCGCGGCCGTCTGCACATACGGAATCAAGAGCGTCTGCACGCCGATGTCGAGCAGCCGCTTGATCACCACCATGTCGTTCCACGGCGGCCGCACGATCGGGTGCGCGGTGCCGCCGGTCGCCGCCTGCAGCTGCGAATGCACCATCGGCAGTTCGTTCGGCGCGTGCTCCATGTCGAGCACCAGCCAGTCGAACCCGGAGCCGGCCACCACTTCGACCGCGAGACTGCTGGCCAGGCTCGTCCACAGGCCGATCTGCGGCCTGCCGGCGCGTCGTGCACGTTTGAACGGGTTGGCGGGTGCGGGCATCGGTGGCTCCGAACGGTGCGTGGCGGGCGAGCGCGCACGATAGCCGGCGCGGTGCGGCGCCGCAAACTCCGCCAGTGTCAGCCGGGGAAGGTCTCGTGTTGCCGCGCCGATAGGCCGGCGCTACGATCGCCGCGACCGGCTCCGGTCAGCAGGGAGATTCCGGCAGACAACATCGGGCAGCGACGGCGCACTCGCGCGCCGGACAGCCGGGCCGAACCACATACCAGGAGACAGCGCAATGAAGTCGATCAGCAAGGCACTTGTGGCAACGGCGTGTGCCCTCGGGGCGCTCGGCGCCGGCGCGGCGTCGGCGCAGCAGCTGCGTCTGATGACCGGCCCGCAGGGCGGATCGTGGTATCCGCTCGGCGGCGCCATCCAGGCGATCATCGAGAAGACGCTGCCGGGCACGAGCGTGCAGGTGACTCCCGGCGCCGGCATCTCCAACGTACTCGGCGTGCAGGGCGGCAAGGCCGACCTCGGTTTCGGCAACGGCGTCTCGACCGTCGACGGCGTCGCCGGCCGCGACCCGTTCAAGGAGAAGACGTCGAACGTGTGCCAGATCGGCACGCTGTATTTCCAGTACTTCCACATGGTGGCGCTGGCCGATTCCGGCATCAAGTCGCCGGCCGACCTCAAGGGCAAGGCGCTGTCGACGCAGCAGAAGGGCAATACCGGCGAGCAGATGACCCGCGCCGTGCTCGAGGTCTACGGCCAGAACTACGGCTCGCTGTCGAAGGTCAACCATGGCTCGTACAACGACTCGGTGGCGCAGCTGAAGGACAACCAGGCGCAGGTGTTCACGCTGATCACCACCGTGCCGGCGTCCTCGGTGATGGATCTCGCCAGCGCCCGCGACATCCGCGTGCTCGAGGTTCCCGACGACAAGCTCAGGGAACTGCAGAAACTGAACGCCGGCTACGACAAGCGGATCATCAAGGCCGGCAGCTATCCGAAGCAGGACAAGGACATCCAGACCATCGGCACCTGGACCCACCTGATCGCCCGCTGCGACCTGCCGGAGGACACCGTCTACAAGATCACCAGGGCGCTGGCCGAGAACATCCCCAACCTCGCGGCCGTGGTCAGCGCCGTCAAGGAGCTCACGCCCAAGGACATGGCGCTCGACATCGGCGTCCCGTACCACAAGGGGGCGCTGAAGTACTACAAGGAAGCCAAGGTCCTCTGAGCTTTCGACCTGCCGGCGGCCGGCAGCGGCCGGCCGCCGCGTCCTGCGCGGGCGCGCGCAGCATCCGTCACGGGTGGCCGCCATGACCTACCAGAGCGCGATCAACGGCACGATCCGGCTGCTCGCGGTCGCTATGTCGCTGTATCACCTGGTGGTCGCCTTCATCGGCGCGCCCGAGGCGTTCTTCTTCCGCGGCACGCACCTGCTGTTCGCGCTGGTGCTGCTGTTCCTGCTCTACCCGCGCTTCGGCCGCGGAGTCGGCAAGACGCCGGGCGTGGTCGACTGGCTGCTGGTGGCGGCGTCGATCGTCACCATCGGCTACCTGTGGCTCAACCACAAGTACCTGTACGACCGCTTCGTCTTCGTCGACGAACTGCACACCGCCGACCTCGTCCTCGGCACGGCGTTCATCCTGATCGTGCTGGAGGCGACCCGTCGCGCCATCGGCTGGGCGATGCCGGTCACGGCGCTGCTGTTCGTCGCCTACGCCCTGTTCGTGGCCAGGGTGCCGCCGGCGTCGGTGATCGAGATCAACTACCTGACCACCGAGGGCATCTTCGGCATCCCGCTGTCGGTCTCGGCCACCTACGTGATCCTGTTCATCCTCTTCGGCGCCTTCGTCGAGCGCAGCGGCGCCGGCAGGATGTTCATGGACTTCGCCCTCAGCCTCACCGGGCACTCGGTCGGCGGGCCGGCCAAGGTGGCGGTCATCACCAGCGGCCTGTTCGGCACCATCTCCGGCAGCGCGGTGGCCAACGTGATGACCACCGGCACCTTCACCATTCCGATGATGATGCGGCTCGGCTACCGGCCTGCCTTCGCCGGCGCGGTCGAGGCGGTGGCCTCCACCGGCGGCCAGATCATGCCGCCGATCATGGGCGCCGCCGCCTTCGTGATGGCCGAGTTTCTCGGCGTCTCGTACCTGACGGTGGCGGTGTTCGCGCTGATCCCGGCGGCTCTGTACTACGTCGCCGTGTTCGTCGCCGTGCACTTCGAGGCGCTGCGCACCGGCATGAAGGGGCTGCCGCGCGAGGAGTGCCCGCGCCTGCTGCCGGTGCTGAAGGAGCGCGGCCACCTGTTCCTGCCGCTGGTGATCATCGTCGCCGTGCTCGTGGCCGGATACAGCGCCCCGTTCGCGGCGCTGTTCGGCATCCTGTCGGTGGTGCCGGTGGCGCTGCTGCGCAGGTCGACCCGCAGCGAGATCGACCTGAAGGGCATCATCGACGCGCTCGACTCCGGCGCCCGCGGCGCGCTGTCGATCGCCGCCGCCTGCGCCTGCGCCGGCATCGTGATCGGCGCCATCGCCCAGACCGGCCTTGGGCTCACCTTCACCAGCTTCGTGCTGGCGGTGGCGCAGGAGAGCCTGGTCCCGGCGCTGGTGCTGACGATGCTGGCCGGCATCATCCTCGGCATGGGCCTGCCGACGACGCCGGCCTACATCATCCAGGTGGCGCTGCTGGTGCCGGCGCTGGTCAAGCTCGGCATCGTCGTCCAGGCGGCGCACCTGTTCGTCTTCTACTTCGCCATCCTGTCGGCGATCACGCCGCCGGTGGCACTTGCCGTCTATGCCGCCTGCGGCCTGTCGCGCTCGAATCTGTGGGAGACGGGCTGGGCGGCGGTCAAGCTCGGCGCCACCGGCTACATCGTGCCGTTCATGTTCGCCTTCTCGCCGGCGCTGCTGCTGCTCGGCCCGTGGCCGGAAGCAAGCCTCGCCACGCTGACGGCGCTCATCGGCGTCACCTGCCTCGCCGGCTCACTGCACAGCTACTTCTTCCTCGGTCCGGCCGGCGCATGGCAACGCGCGGCGCTGCTCGTCGCCGCGATCTGCCTGATCAAGCCCGGCTGGCTCACCGACATCGTCGGCGCCGCCGCCCTGGCACTGGTGCTGCTGACGCAGTGGCGTGCCCGCGCCGAAAGCCCTGCCGTCGCCGCGGCGCCGCTGCGGCCGGGCCCGCAGTAACCGCGGCTCCCATCTCGCCGCCGCCCGGCGGGGCGGCATGAACTACTGCGTGAACTGCGGGAACAGCACGTTGTTCTCGAGGTGGATGTGCTGCATCACGTCGTCGACCAGCTTGCGCGTGCCGGCATACAGCACGGTCCAGCTGGTGCAGGCGTCGGCGGGCGGCGTGTGATTGCGCGTCAGGGCCTCGAGCTGGCGCAGCCGCTCGCCGTGCTCGACGTGTTCGTGCTCCATCACCTGGATCGGCCCCATCACCATCGGCCCGGCGCCGCCGCGCAGCATCGGAAACAGGATCCGCTCCTCCTTCTGCATGTGCTCCTCGATCGCCTCGGCGATGTGCTCGAGCAGATGTGCCAGGCCTTTCGGCACCTGCGGATGCCCGGCGTGCCGCTGCTCGACCTTGCGCGCCAGCAGGATCAGCTCCGGCAGCTCGCGGCGGTGCGTCTCGTGGTAGCGGACCAGGATGTGGTCGATCAGCGGCAAGGCTTCCTCCGGCGCCTCGGGCTCCGCCGGCGACAGCCGGGCCAGCGCCTGCTCGATCGCCGCTGCGTCGAGGCCGGCGACGTCGGCGGCGGCGCGCAGGCTCTGGCCGCCGCCGCAGCAGTAGTCGAGCCCGTAGCGGCGGAAGACCGCCGCCGCGCCGGGCAGTTCGCGGGCGATCTCGCCGAGAGCCCGTTCAGCGGATGCGATTTCGTTGACGGCTGTGTTCATCGTCGTTCCTCGTTCGTCGTTGGTTCGGGACGGCGGCAGTCTGCGGGCTCGCGGCAGGCCTTTCCCTAACCTGGATCAAGTCCCGGCCGAAGGAATACCTCCACCGGGATCCCGGCCGCGGCGGAGGCATTTGATGCGGATCATGACGGCCCGGCCGGCATGTCCTTCGGGATCGCTATAGTCAGCGCCGCCGTGGACACCAGGGGAGAAGACAGATGACCGACAGCGTCAAGATCCTGCTCGACGAATCGCGCATTCCAAAGGCCTGGTACAACCTCGTCGCCGACCTGCCGTCGCCGCCGCCGCCGGTGCTGCATCCGGGGACGCTGAAGCCGATTGGTCCCGACGACCTGGCGCCGCTGTTCCCGATGGCGCTGATCGCGCAGGAGGTCGCCGCCGAGCGCGAGATCGAGATCCCGGGCCCGGTGCGCGAGGTCTACCGGCAGTGGCGCGTCACGCCGCTGTTTCGCGCGCGGCGGCTGGAGAAGGCGCTGGATACGCCGGCGCGCATTTACTACAAGTACGAAGGTGTCAGCCCGGCAGGCAGCCACAAGCCGAACACCGCCGTGGCGCAGGCGTACTACAACCGCGAGGCCGGCGTCAGGCGCCTGACGACCGAGACCGGCGCCGGCCAGTGGGGTTCGTCGCTGGCATTCGCCGGCGCCGTGTTCGGCCTCGAGGTGCAGATCTTCATGGTCCGCGTGTCGTACGACCAGAAGCCGTACCGGCGCGCGCTGATGGAAACCTACGGCGCCCGCTGCATTCCGAGCCCGTCGGCGGAAACCGGCTATGGGCGCAGCGTGCTGGCGGCGACGCCCGACAGCAACGGCAGTCTCGGCATCGCCATCTCCGAGGCGGTCGAGGTCGCCGCCGGCCGCGACGACACCAAGTACGCGCTCGGTTCGGTGCTCAATCACGTGCTGCTGCATCAGACGGTGATCGGCCAGGAGGCGATGGCGCAGCTCGAGCTCGTCGACGACTATCCCGACGTGATCGTCGGCTGCACCGGCGGCGGCTCGAACTTCGCCGGCATCGTGTTCCCGTTCCTCGGCAGCCAGCTGCGCGGCGGCAGGACGGTGCGCATCGTCGCCGTCGAGCCCGCCGCCTGCCCGAGCCTGACCCGCGGCCGCTATGCCTATGACTTCGGCGACACCGGGCACATGACGCCGCTGACGAAGATGCACACGCTCGGATCGACCTTCATGCCGCCGGGATTCCATGCCGGCGGCCTGAGGTATCACGGCATGGCGCCGCTGGTGTCGCACATCAGGCAGCTCGGTCTGATCGAGGCGCGGGCGTATCACCAGACCCAGTGCTTCGAGGCCGGCGTGCGGTTCGCGCGGGCCGAAGGCATCGTTCCGGCGCCGGAGGCGAACCACGCAGTGAAAGGGGCGATCGACGAGGCGATCCGCTGCCGCGAGGAAGGCGTGAGCCGCGCCATCCTGTTCAACCTCTGCGGCCACGGCCATTTCGACATGCAGGCCTACATGGATTACTTCGCCGGCCGACTCACCGACCAGGTCTACGACGAGCAGGAATTGGCGATGGCGCTCGCCGGTCTGCCGAGTGTTTCGTGATGCACCGGAGCAACGGTGCCTGGTTATGTTACGCAGGTGGTGGCATGCCGGCAGCGTCGGTGCGGCCGATGGTGGTACCTTTCGCCTTGCCGAAATGCCTCGGCAAACTATCGATAACCAGACCATGAGCAAAGCTGTTGCAGCCATCAAGGCCGAAATCTCCCGCAAGCAGGCCGAAGTCGATGCCCTGAAGAAGGCGCTCGCCGCTCTCGGCGGCGGCAGCGCGGGAACGGGCCGCGGCAACCGCAAGCCGCGCTCGGAGGCGCAGAAGCGCAAGATCTCGGCCGCGTTGAAGAAGGCCTGGGCGGAGCGCAAGAAGGCGGCCAAGAAGGCTGCTGCTGCGGCAGCAGCCTGACGGCCGCCGGTCGCGCCGCCATTCCGGCTGCCCTTTGCTGACGCGGCGGGCCGCCGCAGAAGCAGGCGTGCGCGATGGCGCCGGCCGGCGCCGGTGACTACTCCTGGCGGGCCGGAATCGAGCGCACCGACAGGACGCCGTCGATCGCGGCCAGCGCTCCGATCACGTCCGCCGACACCGGACTGTCGACGTCGACCAGCGTGTAGGCCATCTCGCCGCGCGACTTGTTGACCATGTTGTGGATGTTCAGCCCCGCCTGCGCCATCGCCGTCGAGATCTGGCCGACCATGTTCGGCACGTTCGCGTTGGCGATCGCGACCCGGTAGGCCGATTCGCGCGCCATCGACACCGCGGGGAAGTTGACCGCGTTGACCACGTTGCCGTGCTCGAGGTAGTCGCGCAGCTGGTCGACGACCATCACGGCGCAGTTGTCCTCGGCCTCGCGGGTCGAGGCGCCGAGGTGCGGCAGCGCGATCACGCGCGGCTGGCGGTGCAGTGCCGGCGACGGGAAGTCGCAGACGTAGCAGCCGAGCTTCTTCGCCTCGAGCGCCGCCAGCACGGCGGCCTCGTCCACCACGCCCTCGCGCGAGAAGTTGAGCAGCACGGCGCCGTGCCTGACGTGCTCCAGCGCCTGGCCGTTCACCATCTTCCTCGTGGCGTCCACCAGCGGCACGTGCAGGCTGATGAAATTGGCGTTCTTCAGCACCTCGGCCACGCTGTGCGCCTTCCTCACCTGGGACGGCAGGCTCCAGGCAGCGTCCACGGTGATTTCCGGGTCGTAGCCCATGACGTTCATGCCGAGCTTGATGGCGGCATCCGCCACCAGGCAGCCAATCTTGCCGAGGCCGATGACGCCGAGGGTGTGGCCGGCCAGCTCGTAGCCGGCGAAGTGCTTCTTGCCGTCCTCGACCTTCTTCTCCATCTCCGGATCCTTCGGATCGAGGGCGGAGACGAAGCGCATGGCGCCGGTGAGATTCCTCGCCGCCAGCAGCATGCCGGCAATCACCAGTTCCTTCACCGCGTTGGCGTTGGCGCCCGGCGCGTTGAAGACCGGCACGCCGCGCCCGCTCATGGCCTTCACCGGGATGTTGTTGGTGCCGGCGCCGGCGCGGCCGATCGCGCGCACCGAGGCCGGGATGTCCATCTTGTGCATGTCGGCCGAGCGTACCAGAATGGCGTCGGGCGCAGCGACGTCTTTGCCAACGGTGTATTGCTCGGCCGGCAGGCGCTTCAGGCCGGCCTGGGAAATCTGGTTGAGCACCAGGATCTGAAATTGCTTAGCCATGCTTCGCCTCGAATTCCTTCATGTAGTCGACCAGCGCCTTGACGCCTTCGACCGGCATCGCGTTGTAGATCGAGGCGCGCATGCCGCCTACGGAGCGGTGGCCCTTCAGCTGGATCATGCCGCGCGCCTTGGCGCCCTTGAGGAATTCCTCGTCCAGTTCCGCCTTCTTGAGTGTGAAAGGCACGTTCATCAGCGAGCGGTCGGCCTTGGCCACCGGGCTGACGAAGAACCTGCTCTGATCGAGGCAGGCGTAGAGCAGCGCTGCCTTCTCGCGATTGTGCTTCTCCATGGCCGCCAGGCCGCCCTGCTGCTTCAGCCACTGGAATACCAGGCCGGCGATGTAGATGCCGTAGGTGGGCGGCGTGTTGTACATCGATTCGTTCTCGG
>CAYLZU010000032.1:1637-18317 GCA_964388005.1 uncultured Burkholderiaceae bacterium | reverse complement strand
TAGAACTCGCCGGTGACGTTGGCGACGATCGGCAGCCGCGGCGGCTGCACGTTCAGCCGCCGCAGCGTCGCCACCAGCGGCACCGCCGCCGGGGCAACGATCGAGGTGTGGAAGGCGTGGCTGACCGGGATGCGCGTAGCCTGCATACCGGCGGCGGCGAACGCTTCCATCGCCGCGTTGACCGCGGCGGTGGCGCCGCCGATCACCGCCTGCTTGTTGGAGTTGATATTGGCCACCACCACGTAGCCCGGCGTCTTGGCGACGATTCTCTCGATCTCCTCCAGCGGCCCGGCGACCGCGGCCATGGCGCCGTTGTCCTCGACTTTCAGGTGCGCCATCTCGCGGCCTCTGCTACTGACCGCCTCCAGCGCCGCCTCGAAGGTCAGGGACCCCGCGGCGGTCAGCGCGCCGTATTCGCCGAGGCTGTGCCCCATCACCATGTCGGGGCCGATGCCGTAGGCGGCGAGCAGCCGGTGCATGCTGGCGTCGGTGGCGAGCAGAGCCGGCTGCGTGATCTCGGTCTG
The DNA here is from genome assembly GCA_964388005.1 of uncultured Burkholderiaceae bacterium. Lineage (GTDB taxonomy): Bacteria > Pseudomonadota > Gammaproteobacteria > Burkholderiales > Burkholderiaceae_F > JADJWR01. The sequence continues at coordinate 17,793 of CAYLZU010000032.1, read as the reverse complement.
GCGCAGCTCGTTCTCCAGCTTCGCCACCGCGGCGGGGTCGTTGCCGTCGATGAAGATGTACGAGGTCAGCGGCCGGCCGAGCAGCGGCGTCATCACGGCATCGGCCTGGCGGAAGGTCTCGGCGACGATCGGCTCGAGCGAACGCAGTTCGGCCAGCATGTTGACGTACTGCGAACCCTGGCCGGTGTACAGGAACGCCACCTTCGGCGCCGGGCCGCGGCCGACGAAGGCGCCCTGCTGGCGCAGCATGCGGAACATCGCCGCGTTGTTGGCCTTGAAGGCGGCGACGAGCTTCTCGAGCTTGCTGGCCAGATCGGCCGCATCCGCGAAGTCCACCGCCGCGCGCACCGGCGCGGCGCCGATCGAGGGATCGGGCGCGGCGGGTGCCGGCGCCCGCCCGGCGCGCGCCTCTGCCAGCGCGCGCTCCAGCCTGGCGACGAGGTCGGCGTCGGACGCGCCGCCCAGCACCAGCGCGCCGCGCAGCGGCGCCTTCGGCGGGCGCGCGGCACCACCGGCCGGCAGCGCGACGCCCGCGGCGGCAGGAGTTGCCGCGACCAGACTGGCGCCTCCGCTGTCCGCCGCGGCCGCCTGCCCGGCGGAGACGACGCGCGGCTTCGCCTTGTACCGGCCGGGGATGTACTCCTCCAGCACGATGTGGAAGTTGGTGCCGCCGAAGCCGAAGGCGCTTACCCCGGCACGGCGCACGCCGCACGCCGGCGTCGGCCATTCGCGCAACTGCGTGTTGACCACGAACGGCGAGGTGTCCCAGTCGACGTTCGGGTTCGGGTCCCTGAAGTTCAGGCTCGGCGCCAGCACCTTCTCGTGCAGGCTCTTCACCATCTTGAACAGGCCGGCGGTGCCGGCGGCCGCCTTCAGGTGGCCGATGTTCGACTTCACCGACCCGAGCGCGATGCCATGCACCGGCGCGCCGGCGGCGCCGAAGACGGCGGTGAGGCTTTCAAGTTCGGTGGCGTCGCCGACGCGCGTGGAGGTGCCGTGCGCCTCGATCGCCGACACGCTCGCCGGATCGACACCCGACAGCTCCCATGCCCGCTGCACCGCCAGCTTCTGGCCGATCGGGTTCGGCGCCGTGATGCCCTTGCCCTTGCCGTCGCTGGAGCCGGCGATGCCGAGGATCACGGCGTAGATCCGGTCGCCGTCGCGTTCGGCGTCTTCGAGCCGCTTGAGCACGAACAGCGCCGCGCCCTCGCCCATCACGAAACCGTCGGCGCCGGCGTCGAACGGCCGCGTGCCGGTGGCCGACAGGGCGCCGATCTTGCAGAACTTCACGAACCCGGCGACGCTCATGTTGCGGTCGACACCGCCGGTCACCACCGCGTCGAAGCGGTGGTCGATCAGCCCCTCGATGGCGGCGCTCATCGCCGCCAGCCCCGAGGCGCAGGCGGCATCGGTGGTGAAGTTCGGCCCGCGAAGGTTGAAGAGATTCGCCACCCGGCCGGCCATCACGTTCGACAGCTCGCCCGGCATCGTGTCCTCGTTGATCTCGGTGGTGCGGGCGAGGAACGCCGCCCGCGTCTCGGCGACGATCGCCTCGCGCTGCGCCGCCGGCAGCGGCGCCAGGCTCGGCGCGTTGGCCAGCCCCTGCAGCACCTCCGGCAGCTCGATGCGCATGCTCGAGCGGTAGTGCTTCTCGCCGCCGATGGCGTTGCCGAGGATCACGGCGACGTTGTCGGAATCGACCTTCCAGTTCGGCCAGCCGGCATCGAGCAGGGCCGAGCGCGCGGCGCTCACCGCCCAGCGCTGGCCTTCGTCGAGCTGCTCGGCGACCTTCGGCGGCACCGGCAGCTTCCAGCGCATCGGATCCCAGGGGAACTCGCGCACCCAGCCGCCGATCTTCGAATACGTCTTGTCGGGCGCGGAATGGTCGGGCGAGTAGTACAGCGCCGGATCCCAGCGCTCCGGCGGCACCTCGGTGATGCAGTAGCGGCCGTTCCTGATGTTGGCCCAGAAGGTCTCGGCGTCCGGGGCCTGCGGCATGATCGCCGCGATGCCGACGACGGCGATCGGCGAGTTGATCGAGTTGGGGTCGAGCATGTTCGTTCCTTGGTGATCGGTTGCCGCCCGGCGCATCTGCGGCGCCGGTGCGTCTTCGTCTTTCAGGGGCCGCGGCCGTACAGCATGTCGGCCACGCGGTCCATGTCGGTGAGCAGTCCGGCCTGGGCGGCGCGGATCGCGTCGTGCGGAATGGTGGCCAGCAGCGGCGCCACCTGCGGCGAGCCGGCATCGACCGCACCGGCCACCCAGCGCACGCCTTCCTGGCCCACCTTCTGTGCCGCCTCGCGGGCGAAGATGCGGCTCATCGCCGCCAGCGCCTCGCCGCCGAAGCGGTCGGGGCTCTTTGGATGCCGCCGGCCTTCGAGCGCGGCGGCGGCGCGGTTGGCGAACGCCTCGGCGCACTCGGCGAAGCAGATCAGCTCGCCGAGGCGGAACAGCAGGTGCTGGTTGCGGGTGAGCCGCGCCACGCGGCAGGCCTCCAGCACGGCGGCAAGCGCCTGCATCGCGACTGCGGCCGTGCCGGCGCCGACGTTCGGCTGCCGGCCGTGCAGGGCGCTGAGCGCCGCGGCGCGGCTGCGGTAGTAGGCGCCGCTCGTCTTCAGGTGCAGCTGCCAGCGGTCGCGGGCAATCGTCATCTCCATGATCTCGGAGGTGCCCTCGTAGATCGTGGTGATGCGCACGTCGCGCCTGACCTTCTCGACCACGTACTCGCGCGTGTAGCCGTAGCCGCCGTGCGCCTGGATGGCGGCATCGGCCGCGGCGTTGCCGGCTTCGGTCGCCATCAGCTTGGCGATCGCGCCCTCGGTGTTCATGGCGCCGTTGACGCCCATGCCGCGGTCGATCTTGTCGGCCGTGTCCTCGATGTACGAGCGCGCCGCCTCCAGCCGCACCGCGTGCGGCACGATCAGCTTGTGCGTGTAGCCCTGCTTGCCCGACAGCGGCCCGCCGCCCTGCTGCCGCTCCTGCGAATAGGCGATCGCGCGGTCGAGCGCTTCCCAGCCGCCGCCGAGGCCAAAGGCCGCCACCATCACCCGCGTGTAGCCGAACACCTGCTGCGCCTGCACGAGTCCCCTGCCCTCGACGCCGCCGATCAGGTTTGCGGCCGGCACCTCGACGTTGTCCAGATACAGCGCCGCCGTGTTCGACAGCCGCAGCCCGTGCTTGTCCTCCGGCTTGCCGGCGGTGAAGCCCGGCGTGCCCTTCTCCACCACGAACCACGACGGACCATCGGGCGCGCGCGCGAGGATGGTGGTGAAGTCGGCGATCGAGCCGTTGGAGATCCACTGCTTGCGGCCGTTCAGCCGATAGCCGGTGACCACGCCATCGCGCTCGATCCGCTCGGCGGTGGTCTTCAGCGCCCCCAAGTCGCTGCCGGCATCGGGCTCGGTGGCGCCGTAGGCGAAGACGACACCCTGCTCGGCGATGGCGCCGAGCCAGCGGTTCTTCTGCTCCTCGGTGGCGCCGACCAGGATCGGGTCGCTGCCGAGGAAGGTGGCGAACACCGCGGTGGCCAGCCCGATGTCGTGCCGCGCCATCACTTCGCAGACCCGATAGGAGTCGAAGGCGCCGCCGTCCATGCCGCCGTAGGCGGCCGGGACGAAGATCAGCTGCACGCCGAGCTGCTGCGGGTCGCTCATCGCCCGCACCGTGTCCTCCGGGCAGACGTCCTCGTGGTCGAGGTCGAGCTGGCGCTGCGGCGTGAGCGCGCCGGCGACGAACTGCGACAGGGCGTCGAGCATCATGGTCAGGTCGCCGGTTTCCAGTCCGGCGCCGCCGACATGACCGGTCACGGTCGAATCGTTCATTACTGACCCCCTCCTCCTGTGCGCCGGCCTTGCGCCGGCGGCGATGGAGCCTGCGGGTTCCGGTCAGGCGCCACTCGACGGCGACCGATCGCGAAACGTCCGCAGAGCATCCGGACGTGCAAAGTGCCGGCGTCGCCGAAGGCTTCGACGAACATCGAGCCATCGACTGGCAGGCACCAGTCGCAGTATGCGCAGCCGGCCGCGACGGCGCTTGTGCTAGCGCAAAGCGGAATGGGATTCCGCATCACGGTCGTCGGCCGGCGCAACGTCCCGGGTGAATTGCCCGTGCGCCGCTGTCGAACCGCTCGCACGGCGGCCCGCGCGCGGCCCGGCCGCCCACGGCCGCGAAGAAACCTCGCGCGACGCTGTCAGCGCGGCGGCATTGCCGCGGCGGAGGAACCGGATGGCGTGCCGGTCGTCGCGACCGGCAGCACCCAGCGGGCGCCGGAGACGGTTTCCTCGATGCAGATCTCCGAAGGGCAGTCCAGCAGGCGGAAGCGGTCACGGTCGGCTGGAAAGCGCGGAGCCGCGGTCGGATCGGCGGCGGCGCGGTACCGTGCCAGCGACGCGCTGTCGCCATCGCCGAGTTCCCAGGTCACCGCGCCGTCGCGAACCGACATCGCCGCGACGCGGATGTCGACCACCGCGACCGGACGGAAGTCGCTGCGCTCGACGGTGCCGACCACGAACACGTACCTCAGCCCCGATTCGCCCGGCGGCTTGCCGAGCAGCAACCCCGAGACGTCGTAACCGTCGAATTCCACCGCCGACGCCGACACGTCCAGCGCCGAGAAAACGATCCGGCCCGGCCGCGACACCGCCTGCGAACGCAGCACCGGCAGTCGTGCCAGCGCCGCCGGGTCGCCCTGCCCGTCGTCGGTCACGTAACGGCCGAGGCGGACCTGCCACTGCGCCACCACGTTGCGGGCCGCGGCCTCGCCCAGTTCCGGCGCCGCCGCGGCGACTTGCGGCCTTCCCGAGTAAGCGCAGCCCCCGAGCGCGCCAGCAAGGAAGGCATAGGCCAGCAGCGCTGCCGCCGTTAGGCCGGTGAACGGGGCCGAAGTCCTCGCCAAGCCGTCACCTGCGCGCGTCGACGACGGTGTCGGCCGCGGCCGCCGGGCCGCGGCCGCTGACGGGCGACGACGACAGCAGCGCCAGGTCGCCGCCGGAGGCGCCCGGCGCGGGGCTCGCCGGTGCGACCGCGGCGACGGCCGGAGCCGCGAGGGCGCCGTGCCGCCTCAGCAGTTCGGCAATCGCCTCGTCGCCGCGCGCTCGCGCAAGCTGCAAGGGGGTGCTGCCGGCATCGTCGGCAAGAAGCGGCTCGGCCCCGCGCTCCAGCAGCGCCCGGGTCAGCACGGCGTCGCCGCGCTGGACCGAGGCATGCAGGGCCGTCCGGCCGAACAGGTCGCGGGCGTTGGGGTCGGCCCCTGTCCGCAACAGGACCAGGCCGACATCGGTCCTTCCGTTCATCGCCGCGAGCAGCAACGGCGCGACGCCGTAAAGCGCGGCGCGGTTTGGATCGGCGCCGCGCGCGATCAGTTCGCTCGCGCTGGCCGCGCTCGCCGCGCGGACCGCCGCGTGCAGCGGCGTTTCCCCATCGATGTCGGCGGCGTCGACATCGCCGCCGGCCGACGCCAGTTGGCGGACGAGGCCGGCATCACCATCGCGCGCCGCCCACCAGAGTCCATTGCGGCCGAAGCGGTCGACATCCGGGGCGCCGGCGACCGTTCCCGATGCAGCGGCCTCCGGCGTCGTGCCGTCCTGGCCCCGGAAGCAGACGCTGGCGATCGTCACCCGGTTGTCGCGGTTGCTGCGGTGGCCGTAATAGTCGCCGTAGAACGTGGTCAGGTCGCGCGCGATGGCCTCGAACTGCTGCTGCGTGCGCCGCCGTCCGTGCCTTTCGCGGTACCAGTCGAGGGCGTCGGCACAGCGCTCGCCGACCTGTGACCGGATCCGGCCCGCGGTGTAGCCGACGAAGCGGTTCGGGTTCAACACCTCGTTCCAGTGCGGCGTGATGAACGCGGTGAAGAAGTCGGAGTCCGGTCTGACCGCGACGCGCCAGTACGGTCCGTCGCGCTCCAGCATCGGCGGCAGCGTCCGCGGGCCGATGCGCACCGGCTCGCTGAGGTTGCGATAGAAGAGCAACCCGGCATAGTCGGCGGCCAGGTCGCCGTTGGAATAGATGCCCGTGCTCCACGTGCCCAGCACGCCGCTCTCGGAGGTGAGCGGATTGCGCCCGGTCGACTCGATCGCCGAGCGCATCGCCGCCTCCTCGGTGAGGCCGCGGTCGATGCGCTCGGCGTACTTGGCGTGATAGATGCGGCCGATATTGATGAAGTGAACCAGCTTGTCGGTGCCGAACAGCACGCCGCCGGCGCTGATGGAGCCGGCGCGGAAGAACGTCCGCACCGCCTTCGTCAGATCGACGACGAGCAGCGCATCGTCGTAGATCGACATCGGCGGCCGGTACATCGTGACGAGGCCCGGGTAACGCGCCTTCACCGGCTCCGAGGCCAGCGCCAGGTCGAGCAGTTCGTTGGCCGGAATGGCGACGAAGATGAACTCCCAGACCTTGGAGGCGATGTGGACGCCGGATCGAAGCTCCTCGATCTTCCGCGGCGGCTCGCCGTTGGCGATCGCCTCGGCGATCGCGTCGTTGGTCTGCGCCACCGCATCGACGATGGCACCGTGCACGATCTGGGTCAGGTACGGACCCAGATCGGCGAAGTCGCGCCCGATCGGCAGCGAGTACTGCTCCGACTCGTGCGCCGCCGCCGGCGGCATCGGCAGCAGCACGGCGGCGAGCAGCGTCGCTGCCGCCAGGCGCGGGACGAGCCGGCGCATCCGCGCCGCCGCCGTCGACACCGTTGCGCGGCCCGCCGAGATTGCCCGGGTGGTGGTTCTGGTCCGGCTCAAGTTCAGGAGTTCTGCTTCGGCGCCATCCTCCGGCGGCACGCGGCGGCGACCTGATGATAAGAGCGTGCCGCGAGCAGGCCGGCGCGGTGACTGCGCATCGGCTCCGATGACCCGCCTGCAGGCGATGGCGGCCGCGGCCCCGAGCAGGGCACGAATTCAGTCGCGAATGAAATCGAGCAGGTGCAGGGCGACGCCGACCAGGTGCAGCAGCAGCAGCACGGCGAAGGCGCGCGCCGCCAGGATGTGCTGCTCGCGCAGCAGCGCCGCCGCCTCCGACCCCTGGACGAAGAACCACAGAGCGCCGGTCGCGCCGGCGGCCAGCAGCGCCAGCAGCAGCAGGCCTTCGATCGCCGGCAGCAGTCCTCCGCCTTCGACCGTGGGAATCCGGCCGCGAAGGATTCCGGCGACATCGCGGCCGACCGCGGCCAGGTCGCCGCCGAGCCAAGGAAAGTATTCGCGCCGCCGGCCGCCGCCGATGCAACCGGCGGCGTAGGCGAGGCCGATCGCCAGCGCGGCGAAGCCGGCGACGACATGGCCGAGATTGGCCCAGCCCGGCTCGTCGGGGATCCGGTCGTACATGCCGATCCAGGGACTGCCCAGAATCAGCCAGCCACCCGCGAGTGCCGCGCCGAGATGCAGGGCGCCGTTCGCGCGGTCGAGGGCCGCTCGCATCGACTCAGCCGCCGCGGCCGTTGGCAAGCCGCGCCACCTGGCCGGCGAAGCGTTCGACCTCGTCCCAGTTGGTGAACTGGACGCGGGTGCCGAAGTCGGTCGGCCCCTTGTTGATCCACATCACGAACCGCATCATGTACTTGTCCACCGGCCCGTAGCGCGAGTAGTCGAGTTCGCCGGCGAAGACGCCGGTCAGCTTGGGCCGCCACGGCGATTTCGCGAGCAGCCGCTTCAGGTAGGGGTTGGTCTGCGGCGTGTTCTTCCCCGGTTTGCGCGCCACGAGATTGACCGAGAACAGGGCGCTGGGCTTCGCCTCCAGCAGGTGCCGATGGGCGCGGATGAACTCCAGCACCGACGGGTGGTGCTTGCCGTGCTTGATGCTGGCGCCGATGACGATGGCGTCGTAGGCGGCCGGATCGATGCCGGCGCCGGCGAGCGGCGCCACCTCCGCCGTTTGTCCCATCGCCAGCAGACTGGCCTGGATGCGTTCGCAGATCTGCTTCGACAGACCGTAGACGGTGGAATACAGCAGCAGGACGTTGGCCACGATGCCGGTGCCTCTTCGCGCCGGCCGCGAAGCGGCGGCGCAGGTGCGCTTCGCGGGCAAAGCTACCAGCGCCGATCGCCGCGGCCGCTGACGCAGGTCATGCCGCTGCCCGCCGGCCCCGGGGGCTGCGGACGCACTGCTTGCGCGTCGTCAAGACGCGGCCGTCGCGACCCGTCGGCTTCGATGGCGGCGGCCATCGGACCCGTTCACCGGGCCGCGCATTGCGGGCCATACTGCCGCACACGACTCGCGGCCGCGAAAGCGATGCTCCACTCCTGCTCACCCCGACGATGAACGACGCCGAGGCCATCGCCGGCGTCAGGCCGCCGCGCTACGAGGGCGCGAGCCTGCTGAACCTCGCGGCAACGCTGTCGGCGGCGCTCGGCGTGCCGCCGCCATACCCGCTGCTCGCCGACGTGCCGCTGCGCCAGGCGATGCTGGGCGCGCGCCGGCTGGTGCTGTGGCTGATCGACGGCCTCGGCGTCGAGCCGTTGCAGGCGCTGGCGCCGCGCGGCGCGCTGGCGGCGGCGATGCGCGGCGAAGTCGAGGCGATCTTCCCGTCGAGCACGGCGCCGACGCTGACGATGCTCGCCACCGGCCGCGCGCCGGCGGCGAACGCGGCGCCGGAGTGGTTTCTCTGGCTCGATGAACTCGGCGCCGTCTACCGCTCGCTGCCGCTCGATGCACGCGAGCCGTCCGGCGGCAGGCCGCCGGTCGGCGACGCGGCGTCGATCTATCCGCAGCCGCCGCTCACGGCGCGGTCGGCCCGGCGTTGCTTCGCCGTCCTGCCGCAGCCGATCGCCGACTCGGTCTACAGCCGTTACGCGCACGCCGGCGCCGCAAGGCCCGCCTATCGCGACGCCGCCGGTTTCGTCGGCGCCGTCGCCGACGCCCTGGACGCCGGCGGCGATGGCAGCTACGTGTTCGCCTACGTCGACGCCTTCGATGCCGCCGCGCACGAGTTCGGCGTCGACAGCGGCGAGGCGCGCGCGGTCGTCGGCGTGCTCGACCGCATCTTCGAGCAGCTGTCGGTCGTCGCCGCCGCGCGCGGCGCGCTGCTCGTCGTCACCGCCGACCATGGCTTCCTCGACGTGCCGCCGGCGCGGCGCTTCCACCTCGACGCGCTCGACGGCGTGGCGGCGTGCCTCGAGCGCCCGCTGTGCGGCGGTCCGCGGGCGCCGTTCGCCTATGTGAGGCCCGACCGGCGCGCCGATTTTTCCGCGGTCGTCGAAGGCGCCCTCGGCGATCACTTCGTCGCCGTCGACAGTGCAGGGCTCGCGCGCGACGGATGGTTCGGACCGGAGCCGCCCGACGCCAGGCTGCTGGCGCGCATCGGCACCCACGTGCTGCTGCCGAAGACCGACGCCTACCTGGTCCAGTTCCTGCCGGGCGAGCGGGTGGTGCCGCTGATCGGCATGCATGGCGGCCGGCTCGCCGCCGAGACGCGGGTGCCGCTGATCGTCGCCGGTGCCGGCGCACCGCCGGCGGGCCGGCCGCATACACTGCTGCCTCCGCATCCGGGAGGCGATCGATGATCGGCCAAGTCACCGTCGGCAGCGACGACCTGCCGCGCGCCGCGACATTCCGCGACAGTTGACGCGCCGCCCTTCGCACAGCGCTTGTCCGGACCCGAGATGAACGGGCCGGCCGTCGCCCCATACGGGTGCTGGGCTTCGCCGCTGCCGGCGGCGGTCGTGGCGGCGGCATCGTCGGCGATCGGGCAAGCGCGGGCGTTCGGCGGCCGCCTGCTGTGGACCGAGTCGCGTCCCGGCGAAGGCGGCCGCATCGCGCTGCTCGAAGGCGACGCGGCAGGCGCCCGCGAGCTCGTGCCGCCGCAGTTCAGCGTCCGCACCCGCGTGCACGAGTACGGCGGCGTCGCCTTTCTCATCGCCGGCGGCAGGCTGCTGTTCGTCAACGATGCCGACCAGCGCCTGCATGCGCTGGCGGGCCCGGGTGCGCCGGTGGCGCTGACGCCGCCGGGCCTGCGCTACGCCGACGGCGACACCGGTGGCGACGGGCGGATTGCCGTCTTCGTGCGCGAGGACCACCGCGGCGCCGGCGAGCCGCGCAATGCGATCGTCGCCGTCGATCCGGCGCTGCTGTCCGCAGGCACGGTCCTGTTCGATCGCTCGGACTTCGTCGCCGCGCCGCGGATCAGTCCCGACGGCAGACGCCTTGCCTTCCTGAGCTGGAACCACCCATCGATGCCGTGGGACCGCACGACGCTGCAGGTCGGCACTTTCGAGGGCGGCGCGCTGAGCCACCTGCAGTCCGTCGCCGGCGGCGAGAACGAGTCGGTCATCGAACCGGCCTGGGACGCCGACGGCACGCTGTACTTCCTCTCCGACCGCGGCGGCTGGTGGAACCTGCACCGGTTCCGCAACGGCAGCGTCGAGGTTGTGACCGCGTTCGAGGCGGAGATGGGCGGTCCGTTGTGGCAACTGGGCCAGTCGACCTGGACCCTCGCCGGGGGCGGGCGGGCGGTGGCCAGCATCTGCCGCCAGGCCCGCGACGAACTGGCGCTGATCGACCTCGCGACCGGAGCGGCCGCGTCGCTGCCGCTGCCATTCGTCGCCTTCGACTCGATCGGCATGCTCGACGCCGACACGGCGTTCGCCGTCGCCGCCTCCGAGGACGAACCGCCGGCGCTGATTGCCGTCAGCCTGGCGACCGGGCGGCATTCGGTTCTCCGGCGCACGGTCGAACAGGCACCGCTGCCGCGCGAGTTCATCTCCCGGCCCGAGGCGTTCGAGTTCCCGACCGACCCCGGCACCGATGGAAACGCGCGCACCGCGTTCGCGTTCTTCTACCCGCCGCGCAACCCGGACTTCGCGGCACCGGCCGGGGAGAAGTCGCCGCTGATGGTCGAACTGCACGGCGGGCCGACCGGCCGGACCAGCCCGAGCCTGAGCCTGAAGCGGCAGTTCTGGACCACTCGCGGCTTCGCCGTGGTCGACGTCAACTACGGCGGCTCGTCCGGCTTCGGCCGCGCCTACCGCGAGCGGCTGCGCGGACAATGGGGCGTGGTCGATCTCGCCGACGCGGTGGCGGCGGTCAGGTTCCTGGTCGCGGCCGGCCGCGTCGATCCGCGGCGGGTGGTGATCCGCGGCGGCAGCGCCGGCGGCTTCACCGTGCTGTCGGCGCTGGCGTTCACCGATGTCTTCGCCGCCGGCGTCAACTACTACGGCGTCGCCGATCTCGAACGCATCGCCTCCGACACCCACAAGTTCGAAAGCCGGTACCTGGACAGCCTGGTCGCGCCGCTGCCGCAGGGGCTCGACATCTACCGCGCCCGCAGCCCGATCCACCATCTGCGGACGATGAATGCGGCCCTGATCACCTTCCAGGGCGCCGAGGACCGCGCCGTGCCGCCCGAGCAGAGCCGCGCCATCGTCGAAGCGGCGCGTTCACGCGGACTGCCGGTGGCCTATCTGGAGTTCGCCGGCGAACAGCACGGACTGCGCCGCGCCGAGAACATCGTCCGCGCGCTCGAAGCCGAGTTGTACTTCCTCGGCCGCGTGCTCGGCTTCACCCCGGCCGATCGGCTGGCGCCGGTCGCGATCGACAACCTGGCCCGCTGACGTCGCCCGTGCGCGCGGGGCCGTCCCGTCCTGTTCCGGTCACGCCGACAACGTCCGGCTCATAAAGAAAGACCCGGCCGAAGCCGGGTCCTGGTCCTGCGCGGCCGGCGCGTGCCGGACCGGTGCGCCGCGCTGGCTCGCTCGGCGTGATCAGTGGATCGCGGCAGCGGTGACGACGACGCGATCGAGGGCGACGACCTGCGTCGCGGCGTCCTGCTCGGGCTGCATGCCGAGCACGGTGGCGCCGAGAACGATGGTGCTGGCGAGGATCGCGGCGGCGAAGGCGGCGAAGCGGGTGGCGATCGGGGCGGTGAAGGCGGCGTTCATGGTCGGGTCCTTGGGTTGCGGGTTCGTTGCTGCGATGAGTGAACTGTAGGCACCGGCGATCGGCGGCGCGAGCAGGTTGCGACGGATTGCGCGAAACGCGGACTGAATTGCAGAGCCGGCTTTGTCGCGCGATCGGCCGTTTGCTCCGTTCATTCCCGCTTCCGGCGGTTTCGTCGCCGCCATCGGCAATCCAGCCCCGATTTCGTCTCCGCGAACCTGCATGGGCCCTGGCGGCGGTTCAGGCGAGGAAAGGCCGCCCGGCCAGCGCCTGGAAGAAAGTGGACGCGATCAGCCCCGCGCAGGCGGAGCTCAGTCGATCATGATCACCACGTTGCCGGCGGCGGCTCCGGACTCGACCAGTTCGTGCGCCTGCGCGATCGACGCCAGCGGCAGGCGGGCGGCGATGTTGTGCAGGAGCTTGCCGTCGCGAAGCCAGGACGCGAGCTGCGCGATCGCCGCTGCCCGGTCCGCCGCCGCCAGGTTGTAGACGATGAAGAACCGCACGCGGACATTTTTCAGGATCGCGGGAAAGAACGGCACTTCGATGGCCGCCCTGCCGCTGCCGTAGACGACGATGTCGCCCTCGGCTCGAACAGCAGCCAGCGAGGCATCGACGTTGGCGGCGAAGTCGACCTCGATCACGCGGTCGACGCCCGCGCCGGCGGCGGCCGCCAGCGCGCGGGCGGCGACATCTTCGCGGCGGTAGTCGATCACCTCGTCGGCGCCGGCCTGCCGCGCCAGCGCCGCCTTCTCGGCGCTGCTGGCGGTGGCGAGCACCAGCCGCGCGCCGGCGAGCCTGGCCATCTGCACCGCGTAGTGCCCGACAGCGCCGGCGCCGCCGGTCACCAGCACCGTCTTGCCGGCGACGCCGCCGTCCATCCGCACCGCATGCAGCGCCGTCAGCGCCGGGATGCCGAGGCAGGCGCCGGCGTCGAAGGCAACTTCCGGCGGCAGCGCCACCGCCTGCGCCGCCGGCAGCACGACGAACTCGGCCGCGGTGCCGAACGGCCGCTTCCAGGCCGCGTTCCAGACCCAAACCCGCTCGCCGATCCGCGCCGGTGAAACGCCTTCGCCGACGCGGTCGATGATGCCGGCGCCGTCGCTGTGCGGAACGATGCGCGGAAACGCCAGCTCCTTCGTCCGCAGGCCGGCGCGCGACTTCACGTCCGACGGGTTGACGCCCGAGCAGGCCAGCCGCACCCGCACCTCGCCCGTGCCGGGTTCGGGCGTCGGCAGTTCGGCCAGCTGCAGCACCTCGATTGCCGGGCCGGTGCGTTCGTAGAAGGCAGCGCGCATGTCGATCTCCACCAGGGCAGGGCCCGGACCTTCGGCACGATCGCCGACGGCCGGCCTACACCAATCGTCGCACTTCCCGGCCCTGCCCCCGATCGGCTACAACCTCGTCATCGCGCAGGCGCCCACCCCGGAGGTCGGTCATGCCACGAGACATCGCCTTCGACGCCACGCAGGCGCTGCGGCATGGCGCGCTGCTGCCGGTCCCGTCACCCGACCAGGTCTGGGCGCAGGCAAGAAGCACCTATGCCGCCGAGCGCCTGGAGCGGCTGCCGCTGCGCGCCAAACTGCTCGACGTGCTCGAACAGCTCGAACGCGGCCACCTGCTGGCGCTCGCCGGCGGCGCCGCGCCGACGGTCTGGCTCGCCGGTCACCCCGACATCTCGCTGCTGGCCGGCGCGCTGTTCGGCTACGGCTACGTGCAGATCAGCGGCCGCCATCGCATCAATCCGAACATCGTCTACTTCTCGCTGTCCGCGGCGGGGCGCCGCAAACTGGGCCAGGGACGGCTGTGGTGGAACCGGCTGTCGCTGTGGCAGCGGCTGCTGGTGCGCGTCTTCGGCTGAAGCGCCGTCCGGCCGCGCGAGCGCTGCTTCAGCTCTTGCCGCCCGCCTGCGCGGCGATCCAGTCATCGACGTAGCGCTCGAGCACGTTCAGCGGCACCGCGCCCTGGTCGAGCAGCAGGTTGTGGAATCGGCGCAGGTCGAAGCGCGGGCCGAGCGCCGCCTGCGCGCGGTCGCGCAACTCGACGATCTTCAGTTTGCCGACCATGTAGGCGAGCGCCTGCCCGGGATTCGACAGGTAGCGGTCGACCTCGCTTTCGACGAACAGCAGGCTTTGGCCGGTCTCGCGCACCATGTAGTCGATCGCCTCCTGCCGGCTCCAGCCGAGCGCATGCAATCCGGTGTCGACCACCAGCCGCGCCGCCCGCAGCGCCTGCGCCTGCAGGTGGCCGAAACGGTCTTCCGGCGCGTCGTAAAGGCCGAAACGCTCGCCGAGGGTCTCCGCGTACAGCGCCCATCCCTCGCCGTAGGCGGCATAGAACGCATGGCGGCGAAACGCCGGCAGGTCGCCGATTTCGCGCGCCCGCGCGCTCTGCAGGTGGTGTCCCGGCACCGCCTCGTGCGCCACCAGTGTCGGCAGTGCCCAGCGCGGCCGGCGCTGATAGGCGTTGACATTGGCGTTGAACCAGCCCGGCGCCGAGCCGTCCTGCGGCGGCGGGCTGTAGTTGTCGGCCGCGCCGGGGCCGAGGAAGTCCGGCATCGGCCGGATGCCGTACGGGATACGCGGCAGCTCGGCGAACAGCGCCGGCATCTCCGGATCGATCCGCTTCGCCACCGCCCGGTAGCCTTCGAGCATCGCTGCCGGAGAGGAGTACATGAACTGGGGCCCGTTCAGATGAGCCACGAACTGCGTGAAGCTGCCTTCGAACTTCATCGCCACTTGAACGGCGGCAAACTGCTGCCGCAGATTCGCCATCTCCCGCAGGCCCAGGTCGTGCACCTGCTGCGGCGTCAGGCTGGTGGTCGTGTTCTGCCGCACCAGTTCGGCGTAGACCTCGGCCCCGCCGGGATAGCGCAGAAGTCCGCCGGCCGGCGGTGCCACCGGCAGCAGTTCGTCGACGATGAATGCCCGCAGGCGGCGCTGCGCCGGCAGCACCTGCTCGGCGATCGCCTGCTCGGCGCGGCGCTGCAGTGCCTCGCGCTCGGCCGGCGCGATGGCGGGCGCCGGACGTCGGAACGGCTCGAAGAACGGCCCGTCGCGCGGCGGCCGCGCAAGCTGGCCGTCGAGTTCACGCAGCGCCCGTTCGAGCACCGGCTGCGGCGCCACCCAGCCGAGGACAATCGCGCCGCGGACGCGCTCGATCTCCTGATCGACCCGGCGCGGATAGGCCGCCATCCGCGCCAGCACCTGCTCGGCGCGCTGCACCGTGTCGGCGGTCTGCATCCGCATCAGCCCGGCAAAGCGCGACTGGAAGCCGAACGACGACGAAATGCTCTGCCGCCGGAAGCCTTCGAAGGCGAACAGCGCCAGGAAGCGCTCGCACTGATCGATGAACAGGTCGAGCGAGACCCGGTCGACGCTGCCCAGGCGTTCCCGGCTGATCGCCCGCGCCTCGGCAAGGAAGCGCCGCAACCCCTCCTCCTGCGCCGCGATGGCTTCCGGAGAAGCATCGCTCAGCCGGTCGTCGTAGCGGCGGTCGCCGCGAATGGTCGCCCACTCCGGCGCCTGCTTCGCCGATGCTTCCCACCATCGATCGAACAGTTCGTGCAGCCGGCGTGTTTCGGCGCCATCGGGTTGCGCCTGCGCCGAAGGGAGGAGCAGCGCCAGCATGAGGCTGGCGAAGAGTGCGGTCAGGATCTTCATGGCGCGAAGCCTAAACCGCCGGCAAACCGAACGAACCGCCGTGCGACGAGCAGAACCGCCGTGCGACGAGCAGAACCGAGCCAGCGACGGATCGCCGCCGGGCCGCGCGATCATTCGCCGAGGTCGGGCGGCGAGCCGCCGGTTGCGGGCACTGGCCGTTCGGCGACGACGCAATCGGTGGTCAGAATCAGTCCCGCGACCGACGCCGCGTGCTGAAGGGCGAGCCGGGTGACCTTGGTCGGGTCGATCACGCCCATCGCGAACATGTCGCCGTACTGCTCGGTGGCGAGGTTGTAGCCCAGGTTCTGCCCGCCGCCGGACACGCGCTCGAGCACCGGCGCGGCTTCGGCGCCGGCATTGCGGACGATCTGCCGCAACGGCGCCTGAAGCGCCCGGCGCACGGTGTCGATGCCGCAACGCTGCGCCAGGTTCTCGCCGGCCAGGCCATCGAGCGCGCCGGCGGCGCGCAGCAGGGCGATGCCGCCTCCGGGTCCGATGCCTTCCGCAACGGCCGCCCGGGTGGCGTGCAAGGCGTCCTCGACGCGCGACTTCTTCTCCTTCATTTCCAGTTCGGTCGCGGCGCCGACGCGGATCAGCGCCACGCCGCCGGAGAGCTTGGCGATGCGCTCGTC
>CAYLZU010000032.1:0-1627 GCA_964388005.1 uncultured Burkholderiaceae bacterium | reverse complement strand
GCTCGTCGAGCTTCTCGCGGTCGTAGTCGCTGCCCGCCTTCCCGCGTTCGGCGCGCAGCGCGGCGATGCGCGCCTCGATGCGCGCCGGATCGCCGCTGGCGCCGATCAGGGTCGTGTTCTCCTTGTCGCTTTCGACGCGGCGGGCGCGGCCAAGCTGCTCGACAGTCACCTTCTCCAGCGTCGACCCCATCTCCTCCGAGATCACCCGGCCGCCGGTGACGATGGCGATGTCCTGCAGCAGTGCTGCCCGCCGCTCGCCGAAGCCCGGCGCCTTGGCGGCGGCCACCTTCAGCACGCCGCGCACTGCATTGACCACCAGGGTGGCCAGCGCTTCGCCGGTGACGTCCTCGGCGATCACCAGCAACGGCCGGTTGGCCTTGATCACCTCCTCCAGCAGCGGCAGCAGGTCGCGCACGGCGGAGATCGACCTGTCGTGGATCAGCACGTAGGCGTCGTCGAGCACGACGCGCTGCCGTTCGTCGTCGTTGATGAAGTACGGCGACAGATAGCCGCGATCGAACTGTAGCCCCTCGACGACCTCCAGTTCGCTCTCCATGCCGCGCGCGTCCTCGGCCTTGATGACGCCGGAGTTGCCGACCTTGCCCATCGCCTCGGCGATGAGAGCGCCGATCGCCGCCTCGCCGTTGGCCGAGATCGTGGCCACCTGGGCAATCTCCTGGGCCGTGCCGCAGGGCCGCGACTGCGCCTTGAGCCTGTCGACGATCCGCTCGACGGCGAGATCGATGCCGCGCTTGATGCCCATCGGGTCGTGCCCGGCGGCGACGAACTTCAGGCCCTCGTTGACCATCGCCTGCGCCAGCACGGTCGCGGTGGTGGTGCCGTCACCGGCAAGCTCGGAGGTGCGCGATGCCACCTCGCGCACCATGCGGGCGCCGAGGTTTTCAACCGGGTCTTCGAGTTCGATCTCGCGCGCCACCGCGACGCCGGAGTTGATCACCGTCGGCGCTGCGAACGACCTTCCGAGCACCACCGTGCGTCCGCGGGGGCCGAGCGTGACCCTGACGGCGTCGGCGAGCTTGTTCAGTCCGGCGCAGATCCGCTGCCGCGCGTCGTCGCCGAATACGATCAGTTTGCCGGCCATGGATGCGATCGCCTCGCGCAGAAAGGAGCCGGCCGGGCGGCGTCGGCCAGACACCGGCCTGCGGCTTCGAAACCGACGTTAGCGCGCTGCGGCCAGGGCGCGTTGAGCGAGGGCAAGCGCTGCCTTCGAGGACGGCATTTCGGCTGCCGCGACGGCACGATTGGACCTGCGGATCCCGACGGCCGGCGCGGAAGGGTCGCGGCAGGGCGGGACCGGCGCCAGGCCGGTTGCGGCACGACAGGGCGATTGCAGGTACACTGCCGCCGCTTTCGTTTGAGATCCGGTCGCCCTTCGGTTGTCCAAGGCTCGTTGTTTGGTTCGTAGAACAACGACGCGTCCAAGGTTTCCCCAGGTTTACGCCGCTTGATCGTCTGCACGCCGTCGGAGCGTTTTCGGCGGCGAATCACTTCTTACCGATAGGAAATTCAAATGGCACAGGGAACCGTCAAGTGGTTCAACGATGCGAAGGGTTTTGGCTTCATCACGCCGGATGACGGCGGCAAGGACCTGTTCGCGCACTTCTCC
>CAYLZU010000031.1:0-18584 GCA_964388005.1 uncultured Burkholderiaceae bacterium | reverse complement strand
TGCGTGCGGCGCTGATCCCGTTGCAGGCGTGGCTGCTGCTGGAGCGCGACTACGGCACCGCGTTCCTGCTGTTCGTCGCTTCCGGCCTGAGCGATCTTGCCGACGGCTGGATCGCGCGCCGCTTCGACTACCGCACCCGCTTCGGCGCCATCGCCGATCCGCTCGCCGACAAGCTCACCATGCTCACGGTGGCGGTGCTGCTGGCCATGCACGGCTGGCTGCCGTGGTGGTTCACGGCGCTGGTGGTCGGCCGCGACGTCGTGATCGTCGCCGGCGCCGCCGCCTATCACTTCCTGATCGGCGAGGTCGAGGTGGCGCCGAGCTGGATCTCCAAGCTCAACACGGCGCTCGAGTTCATCTTCCTCGCCGGCGTGCTGGCGTTCGCCGCCGGCCACCTCGGCGACGGACCATGGCGGCCGGCGCTGCTGTACGCGACGGCGGCGACCGTGCTCGCCTCCGGCGCCTCCTACGTGATCGAGTGGAGCCGCAGGGCGATCGCCGCCCGCCGCGCCGCTACGCGATCGTGACGTCCTTCGACAGATAGACGTCCTGGATGGCGTTGAGCAGTTCGACGCCCTCGGCCATCGGCTTCTGGAACGCCTTGCGGCCCGAGATCAGCCCCATGCCGCCGGCGCGCTTGTTGATCACCGCCGTGCGCACGGCGGCGGCGAGATCGCCGGCACCCTTCGATTCGCCGCCGGAGTTGATCAGCCCCGCCCGGCCCATGTAGCAGCCGGCGACCTGGTAGCGGCACAGGTCGATCGGGTGCTCGGAGGTGAGGTCGCTGTAGACCTTGGAACTGGTCTTGGAGAACTTCACCGCGTTGAAGCCGCCGTTGTTCTCGGCCATCTTCTGCTTGATGATGTCCGCCTCGATGGTCACGCCGAGGTGGTTGGCCTGGCTCGTCATGTCGGCCGACACGTGGTAGTCGGTGTCGCCCTGCTTGAAGGCGCTGTTGCGCAGGTAGCACCACAGGATCGTCACCATACCGAGCTCGTGCGCCCGGCGGAAGGCCTGCGACACCTCCCAGATCTGCCGCCGCGACTCGGCCGAGCCGAAGTAGACGGTGGCGCCGACCGCCACCGCGCCCATCTCGAACGCCTGCTCGACCGAGGCGAACGCCGACTGGTCGTAGGTGTTCGGATACGACAGGAACTCGTTGTGGTTGAACTTCAGCACGAACGGGATCTTGTGCGCGTACTTGCGCGAGACGGCTCCGAGCACGCCGAGGGTGGAGGCCACGGCGTTGCAGCCGCCCTCGATCGCCAGCCTGACGATGTTCTCGGGGTCGAAGTACAGCGGATTGGGTGCGAACGAGGCGCCGGCCGAGTGCTCGATGCCTTGGTCGACCGGCAGGATCGACACGTAACCGGTGCCGGCCAGCCGGCCGGAGTTCAGCAGCGCCTGCAGGTTGCGCAGGACCATCGGCTTGCGGTCGGTGGCGGCGAACACGCGGTCGACGAAGTCCGGGCCCGGCAGGTGCAGGCTGGAAGCGGGGATCTTCGGCGCGGAGAAGCCGAGCAGCTTGTCGGCGTCGGCGCCGAGCAGTTGGGTGATGTTGGTCATCGAGCAGTCCTCCAGAGGAAAGGGGCAACGGACAGGGGCAGGAAATCCGGATCGCGTTTCCGGACGATGCAGCGACATTAACCGGCTGGTGGCGCATTCGTTTGCAGCCGGTCAAGCGAGCGTCGTATTGCGACCGACTCGGCGCCCCGTTTGCGGGCTACCTCGTTTGATCCCCCGGCCGCGTCATCCGCCTCGCTCGCACACCGCCTGCACCACGACGACCCTGCCCTCGTCGCGGTTGCGCCGGCCGTTCTCGGCGATCGCCGGTAGCCGTTCGCCCATGACGATCGACTGGATGCTGCGTCCGTGCGGCGGCGCCCGGCCGCCGCTGGCCTCGGCGGTCACGTCTTCCCAGGCGCGCACCGCAAAGCCGGCGCGTTCGACGACGGCCCGCATCTGCGCCGGCGTCAGGAGATGGTTTGTCGTCGGGTCGTCGGCCCACATCAGCGGAAAGTGCGGCGGCTGGGCGGGTCCGGCCATCGGCTCCTGGAACACGTAACGGCCGCCGGGGCGCAGCACGCGATGGAAGCCTTCGACCATGCGCTCCTTGTCGGCGACGTTCATGCCGCTGTTCTGGGTCCAGACGATGTCGAAGGCGCCGCTGGCGAACGGCAGCGCCAGCGCGCTGCCGGCGAGGTGGGTCACGCGGTCGCCGAGGCCGAGCAGCGCGGTCAGCGCCGCGCCGGCGGCGACGTACGACTCGGCCAGGTCGAGCACGACGACGCGGCAGCCGTGCTCGACGGCCAGCACTCGCGCCGGCCCGCCGAGCCCGCCGCCGACGTCCAGCACGCGCATGCCGCTTTGCAGCGCGCCGAGCCGCGCCAGCCGCGCCGTGACGGCCTTGCCGCCGCCGTGAAACTGGTCGAGCGGCGCCAGATCGTCGATGCCGAGCGCGTCGAGCGGCTTGTCCAGCGCCGCGAGCGCCTCGAACAGCGCCGCGCGAAGCCCGTCGCGCTCCCAGTAGGCGGCGACCGACTGCAGCCGGTGCGGATCGTTCACCGGACAGCGTAGTCGCGGCAAGCCGAAGCCGCGCGGCGCCTCACCTGCTGCCGCCGGCGAGACGCCGCGCGTCCCAGTGCAGGTCGCCCATGCCGATGACCAGCGTCGGTTCCGGGCCCGCTCCCGGGAGTTGCAGATACTCCACGTCGGGTGCGGCGCGCGAGACGAAGCGGCCGTCGCCCTGGTAGCGCAGTTCTCCGCTCCATCCGGGCAGCGGCATCCTGACGTGCAGGCGACCGTTCGCCTCGGCCACCTCGACCACAAAGCCGGGAATGCCGATCTCCCAGCGGCCGACCACGCGGGCGCGCAGATCGGCCGGTGTCGGCAGATCGCGCCAGCGCGGCGCCGGCAGGCCGAGGATCGCGCGGGCAAGGTCGCGCTCGATCGCCTCGGCCGGCACGAACGCCAGGTTGGTCAGCACGGCGATCGCCAGGTCGTCGTCCGGATACCAGGCCGCCGCGGCGGAGAAGCCGCCGATCAGGCCGCCGTGGCTGACCCGCGTCCGGCCGTCGAGCGGCAGCAGGCCGAGGCCCATGCCGTAGGGCGCGGTCTTGCCCGCCGTGGTGGTCGTCGGGCGGGTCATCTGCGCGAACGCTGCCGCGGGCAGGGCTTCGCCGCGCGCTAGTTGCCGCGTCCAGCGCGCGAGGTCGACCACGTCGCCGCACAGGCCGCCGTCGCCGCGCGCCGTGTTCATGTTCTCCCACGGCGCAACGACCGTCGTGCCCCTGCGGCGCACATAGCCCGTGGCTTCGCGCGGCGGCACCGGTGCGGACTTGCAGTGGTGCAGCGACGGCAGCCGCAGCGGCTCGAACAGCGCCGCGGCGAGGAAGGCCTCGTAGGGCTGCCCGGTGCGCTTCTCGATCGCGCGAGCGGCGAGGTGGTAGCCGGAGTTGCTGTACGACCAGCGGCTGCCGGTGGCGAACACCAGCGGCTCGCGGGCGACGATCGCCATCACGTCGTCGATCGTGCCGATCGTGTTCCCGATCAGCTTCGCCGCCTCCGGGACCGAGAAGAACTCGCGCACGCCCGACGTATGGCGCAGCAGGTGCTCCAGCGTCGCCGCGTTGCCGTGCGGCCAGTACTCCGGGACGTGGCTGGCCACCGGATCGGCCAGGCCGAGCCGGCCTGCCTCGGCGAGGGCCAGCACACCGGCGGCGGTGAACTGCTTGGCGATCGACCCGAGCGGATAGACCGTCTGCGCGTCGGCCGGCGCCTGCGAGGCCACGTCGGCCAGGCCGAAGCCCTTGGCGTACACGAGCCGGCCGCCGAGCACGACCGCCACCGACATCCCCGGAATGCCGAAGCGTGCTTGCGCCTGTCGCGCGGCGGTGTCGATCGCCTCGGCCGTCGTGGTGGCGGCCGCGCCGGCGGGCGGCAGCGCCAGCAGCGCAGCGGCAAGCGCGGCCGCAGCGGCGCGTATCGCAGCGGTGCGCATCACGGCGGCGTCTCGCATGGCGATCCCGTCAGGCGGCGAGCTTCGCCGCGATTGCATTGCCGGCGCGGGCGAAGGCCTTGCGGCCGAGGACGCCGCTGATCCACTGCCCGGTCGCGACCGCCTTGGCCAGATCGATGCCGGTGTCGATGCCGAGCCCCTGCATCAGGTACAGCACGTCCTCGGTGGCCACGTTGCCGGTCGCGCCTCTGGCATACGGGCAGCCGCCCAGCCCCGCCACACTGGTGTCGAAGATCGACACGCCCATCTCCAGGCAGGCGTAGATGTTGCCGATCGCCTGGCCGTAGGTGTCGTGGAAATGCCCGGAGACGGAGGCGAGGTCGTAGTGCTTCAGCGCCTCGGCCATCGCCGCCTGCGTGGCGCGCGGCGTGCCGACGCCGATGGTGTCGGCGACACCGCAGTGCTGCACGCCGATCTCCTTCATCAGCCGCGCCACGTAGCCGACCGCTTCCGGCTTCACTTCGCCCTGGTAGGGGCAGCCGAGCGCGCAGGAAATCGCGCCGCGCGTATGGATGCCCCGCTCGCGCGCCGCTTGCACCACCGGCCGGAAGCGCTCGATCGACTCGGCGATCGAGCAGTTGATGTTCTTCTGCGAGAACGCCTCGCTGGCGGCGCCGAAGACGACGATCTCGTCCGGCCGCGCGGGAAACGCCGCCTCGAAGCCCTTCATGTTCGGAACCAGTACCGAGTAGACGACACCGGGCCTGCGGCGGATGCGCGCCATCACCTCGGCTCCATCGGCCATCTGCGGCACCCACCTTGGCGACACGAAGCTCGTCACCTCGATCGCCCGCAGGCCGGCGTCGGTCAGGCGGTCGACGAGCTCGACCTTGACCTCGACCGGGATCGTCTGCGCCTCGTTCTGCAGCCCGTCGCGCGGGCCGACCTCGACGATCGTCACTTGGCTGGGCAGCGGCATCGGCTTCTCCTGCGAGGCGGACGATCTTACTGCGCGGCCTCGCGCCGGCCCGCGATTGGCATCCGCCGGCGGCGGTCGATGCTGGCGCCGCTTCGGCGGTGGCAGGTGGAGGTCGACGCCATCCGCAGAGGCGCAGCGGTGTGTGCCGCACAGTGCAGGGGCGCACTGTTCGCCCGTCCACTGGGGGCGCGGCAAGGCCGCCAGAAGGAGGAGCAAGCCGCCAATCTCTTCGGTCGTCGCGGGCCGCCCGTGCCATGGCCAAGCCGTGCGGGGACTCGCAACTACGCCATGCGCAGAGCGATGAGCAGGACCAGCAGGACCAGGCCGGCCGCCGCGACTGACCATGCACCAGCAACGCCGGCGCGTTGGGCCGCCACGTGCTTGCTCGGCTCGACGGTTGACATCAGAAACGGTGATCTGCCGTCGGTCGGCTTCTTCAACAGAAACCGGCTGGTAACAGCCGATAAAGCTGTGGGCGCCGCCGACTTCGGCGTTTCGCGACCGGCTCCGCCGCTCCTAGGGTCGCCGTCCCGGTCGTTGGCCTCGTCGTCCACTGTGCCCGGCGATCGCTCGACGATCTCGCCAAGCACGAAGAGCGGATCGCCGGCATAGATACGCTCTTCGCTGAAGCGATAGCGGCGCTCTCCGGTGCCGGCAACCTCGATCTGTAGGGCCTTACCCTTGGGGTTGTCCCACGGCTTGAAGCGCGGTGGGTTGTTGTCATCCGGCACGTCGCGAGGTCCGTACCACAGGCTCCTGTCTGTCGGCGTCACGTCGGCGCCGTACGGATTGACGGCGATCTCGGCGCCGTCACGCCGCAGCAACAGCGGCGCTTCGCTCTGCTCTGCACGCAGCGTGCGCCAGTTTCCCGAATCCTGTTTCGAGGCCCGCTCCCATTTCTCGACCCGGATTTGGTACCAAACGCAGGGCGATCGGGTGAGCGGGGCGGTCAGCGGCTTGCCGGGAACCGCCGCGGCGACGCCGACGACGTTGGCCAAGCCGGGCGCTGCCGCCGCCGGCGAGATCGCGGGCGTCGACTCGATCGCCCGAATCTGCCGTTGGGTGCGGCGGGCGACGAAGGCGCCGATGCCGACCATGGCCGCCGGAATCCCGGCCATCAGAAGGAAGACCGGCAGCGAAGCGCCGGTGACGAACTCGGCGATCCCCATCTGAGGGCCTCCCGAACGTCCCTGTTCGACGATTATGGGGCACCGCGCCGCGGGGACGCCACTGCCCCCACTCCCGAGCGTATGCCCAGGCCAGGGGGCGGCGACGTGGCGTCGCCGAGCCTGCTCGAGATGCCGGCCTTTGGCCCGCATTCCCGGCACGCGGGATCGCGGAGATCCAGATTCAACGGCGCCTTCGGCTCGACTGGGTTGTGCCTGGCGCCCGCTCGCGGCAGAGCAGAGGACGCCGGATCGAGGTCGGCGCCGAAGTCGTTCTCGTCTGCGAATAGCGACCGGGTGAAGAGCCAATTCATCGCACAGGCAGAACGGCCATTTTGTACGCACGCCTACGTGCAAGCTCGTCCCGGACGCGCGAAGTCATCGTGAGCGTGCGCGACTTCGTACGGAGGGCGCTTGCGACCGCCATCAGGGCGACGCCGGTGGAGCCTGTCCGTGGCGCCCGGACTCGGCGCTTCAACATTGACGCTGCTTCGATCGCAGTGAGTCTGAATTGCGGCGCCGGCCGGCCGCCGGAGGCGCGCAAGCGCACCGAATTCCGGGGCGGCCACGACTCGGCCTCGCGTCTTCAGGCAGAGGGAGGCCCCACCTCGATCGTGCGCTATGGCAGCTCGGGCGGCCCGCAGCCGACCGAGGTGCGGACGAAGTCCTCGCGCACGGTGCCGCACCAGTCGTCTTGCAGCGCGTCGCGCGGACCGATGTCGTCGGTCGTCACCTGGCGAGGCACCGGCTTGTTCCGCGCGGCGGACGATCCAACCGCGCCCTGCACGCGCCGGCCATTGGCACCACGCCGCACGTGGCGTATGTTGACGGCCGCCGACTGCGGAGCGGGATGATGCCGACACAACAGAGGAGGCGCGCAGCGGGCACCAGCGCCGCGGCGCCTCGACGCCCGGCGGCGCCGGCGGCGAAGCCGCGCAGCCGCCCGGCTTCGCGAAAGCTTCCGCCAGAGGAAGCGCGGCCCGATGCGTCGACGCTGGCGGTGGAACTCGCGCAGGCGCGAGAGCAGCAGGCGGCGACCAGCGAAATCCTGCGCCTGATCGCGCGCTCGCCGAGCGACGCGCAGCCGGTGTTCGACACCATCGCGGCGGCCGCGCTCAAGCTGTGCCACGCCTCGGTGGTGAGTCTGCTGACGTTCGACGGCGAGCTGCTGCACCTCGCCGCGCTGGCCAACCTCTCCGACCCGGAGGGCGCCGCTGCAGTGCGCAGGCTGTTCCCCCGACCTCCCGGGCCGGGCACGGCCGCCAGCATGGCCTTGGCCACGCGCAGCGCCGTCGCGATTCCGGATGTGCGCGACGACCCGAGCTACGAATTCGCCACCGGACCGCGGTACGGCGTGCGCAGCATGCTCGGTCTGCCATTGCTGCGCGAGGGCGCGCCGATCGGCGCCCTTGTCGTCTGCCGGCCCGTGCCCGGCGCATTTCCCGAGCGACAGGTCGCGCTGCTCGAGACCTTCGCCGAGCAGGCGGTGATCGCGATCGAGAACGCGCACCTTGTCCGCGAACTGGCGGCGCACAACCGCGATCTGGCGGAGGCACTGGAGCAGCAGACGGCGACCAGCGAGATCCTGCGCGTGATCGCCCGTTCTCCCGCGGACGTGCAGCCGGTGTTCGACACCATCGCCCGGGCGGCGATGAGGCTGTGCAACGCCGGCTCGGCGAACGTGTTCACCTTCGACGGCGAGCTGCTGCGGATCGGCACCATCGTGGTGGCGAATGCCGCCGCCGAGGCAACGATCCGCCGCATCTTCCCGCGGCCGCCGGATCGCGGCAGCGCGGCGAGCCGGGCGGTGCTGATGCGCCAAGTGGTGACCATCGACGACGTGCTGCTCGATCCCGACTACGCGTCGCGGGAGGTGGGCAAGGTCGGCTTTCGCAGCGTCGTCGGCGTGCCGCTGCTGCGCGACGGCGAGCCGATCGGCGCCATCGCCATCGGCAAGTCGGAGCCCGGCCCGTTTCCGCCGCAGCAGGTCGAGCTGCTGCAGACCTTTGCCAGCCAGGCGGTGATCGCGATCGAGAACGCGCGCCTGCTGCGCGAGCTGCGCGCGCGCACCGCGGAGCTGACGCAGTCGCTGGCCGAACTGCGCGTGCTCGGCGAGGTCGGCCAGGCGGTCGGCTCCACCCTCGATCTGGAGACGGTGCTGCGCACGATCGTCTCCCGCGCCACCGGACTGGCCGGCGTCGAGGGCGGGGCGATGTTCGAGTACGACGCCGACCGCGAGGAGTTCCGCCTGCGCACCGCCGACGGCCTGCCCGACGACCTGGTGGCGGCGCTGGCCGCCGCGCCGATGGCCAAGGGCGAAGGGGTGATCGGCCGCCTGGCGCTGACCGGGGCGCCGGCGGCGGTGGCCGACATCGGCGACGAGAGCGTCTACCGCAGCCGCGTGCGCGACATCCTGCTGCGCCACGGCTACCGCTCGCTGCTGGCGGTGCCGCTGCTGCGCGAGGACCGCGTGCTCGGCGGGCTGGTCGTCAACCGGCGGCAGGCGGGCGAGTTCCCGCCGCGGGTGATCGAGCTGCTGCAGACCTTCGCCACCCAGTCGGCGCTGGCGATCCAGAACGCCCGCCTGTACCGCGAGCTCGAGGACAAGGGCAGGCAGCTCGAGATCGCCAGCCGGCACAAGAGCCGCTTCCTCGCCAGCATGTCGCACGAGCTGCGCACGCCGCTGAACGCGATCATCGGCTTCACCCGCATCGTCATGCGGCGGACGAAGGAGACGATCGACGCGAAGCAGTACGAGAACCTGGAGAAGATCCTCGCAGCGGCGCAGCACCTGCTGTCGCTGATCAACGCCGTGCTCGACCTCGCCAAGGTCGAGGCGGGCAAGGTCGAGGTTCAGGCGGGCGAGGTCGATGCGGCGCAGCTTCTGGAGCAGTGCCTGCGCACCGTCGAGCCGCTGGCCCGCGACGGCGTGGCGCTGCAGCGCGACTTCGCCGGGCAACTGCCGAGCCTCTGGACCGACGGCGAGAAGCTGCGCCAGATCGTGATCAACCTGCTGTCGAACGCCGCCAAGTTCACCGCCGCCGGCGTCATCCGCGTCAGCGCCCGGGCGAGCGCCGACGGCATCGCCATCGCGGTGGCCGACACCGGCACCGGCATCCCGGCCGACCGGCTCGAGTCGGTGTTCGAGGAGTTCGAGCAGGTCGAGACCAGCGGCGCGCGGGCGCAGGGAACCGGCCTGGGGCTGGCGATCTCGCGCCGGCTGGCGCGGCTGATGGGCGGCGACCTGCGCGCCGAAAGCCGGCTCGGCGAAGGCTCGACCTTCACGCTGACGCTGCCGATCCGCTACCGCGCCGAGCGGCCATGAAGACGATCCTGATCGTCGAGGACGTGGAACTGAACCGCGACCTGCTGACGCAGCTGCTGGAAGACGACTACGCCCTCGTCTTCGCCGGAGACGGCCTGGCGGCACTGGAACTTGCCGAGGCGCACAGGCCGGATCTGATCCTGATGGACCTGTCGCTGCCGAAGCTCGACGGCTTCGAGGCGACGCGGCGGCTGAAGGCCGATCCGCGGCTGTCGCCGATTCCGGTGATCGTGCTGTCGGCGCACGCGATGAAGGCCGACGAGGAGCGGGCCCGCGCCGCCGGCTGCGACGACTTCCTCACCAAGCCGATCGACGAAGACCTGCTGTTCGCGGCGATCGCCAGGCAGCTCGAGCGCTGAACGCCGCATGGCCGAGCCGCTGCCGCCGGACACCTCGCCGCAAGGTCCCCGCGCGACCGCACCGGGCGAGCCGGCGACGGTGCTGATCGTCGACGACGAGCCGCTGAACGTCGACCTGCTGGAACAGGAACTCGACGCCGCCGGCTACCGCACCGCTGCCGCCCGCAGCGGCGAGGAGGCGCTGGCCATCGCCGCCCGCGCGCAGCCCGAGCTGATCCTGCTCGACGTGATGATGCGCGGCATCGACGGCTACGAGACCTGCCGCCGGCTGAAGGCGGCCGAGGCGACGCGGCCGATCCCGGTGATCTTCCTCACCGCGCTGGCCGAGACCTTCGACAAGCTGCGCGCCTTCGAGCTCGGCGCCGTCGACTACGTGACCAAGCCGTTCGACTCCGAGGAGCTGCTGGCCCGCGTCGGCACCCACATCGCGCTGCGCCGCGAGATCGAGGCACACCGCCGCTCGAAGGCGACGATCCGGGCGCTGATCGAGGACCGCGGCCGCGCCGGCGCGATGATCGGCACCTCGCCGGCGCTGGCCCGCGTGCGCGAGCTGATCGGCCGCGTCGCGCCGACCGACGCCACGGTGCTGATCGAGGGCGAGACCGGCACCGGCAAGGAGCTCGCCGCGCGCGCGATCCACGACGCCAGCCGCCGCCGCGACCGGGCGCTGATCGTCGTCAACTGCGCGGCGCTGCCGGGCGAACTGGTCGAGAGCGAACTGTTCGGCCACGAGAAGGGCGCGTTCACCGGCGCGGTGGCGCAGCGGCGCGGACGCTTCGAACTGGCCGACGGCGGCACCGTGTTCCTCGACGAAATCGGCGAGCTGCCGCTGGCGGCGCAGGCCAAGCTGCTGCGCGTGCTGCAGGAAGGCGAGTTCGAGCGGGTCGGGGCCGCGCGGTCGCTGCGCGTCGACGTACGCGTGATCGCCGCCACCAACCGCGATCTCCGGGCCGAGGTCGCGGCCGGGCGGTTCCGGCAGGATCTGTACTACCGGCTCAACGTGGTGCCGATCCATCTGCCGCCGCTGCGCGAGCGGCGCGACGACATCGAGCCGCTCGTGCGCCACTTCGCGCAGGCGGCGGCGCGTCGGCTCGGCCGGCCGCTCGACGGCATCGCGCCGCGGTTCATCGCCGCGGCGCGCGCCTACGACTGGCCCGGCAACATCCGCGAATTGGAGAACCTGGTCGAGCGGGCGCTGATCGTCTCGCCGGCATCGACGCTCGATGCGAGCGACCTGCTCGCGCCGGCGGGCAGGCCCGCCGCGCCGCCGGCCGTGGCGGCGACGCTGGAAGACGTCGAGCGCGAGCACATCGGCCGCGTGCTCGCCGCCACCGGCTGGCAGATCGAGGGCGACGACGGCGCCGCCCGCATCCTCGGCCTTAATCCGAGCACGCTGCGCGGCCGGCTGCGCAAGCTGGGGCTGCGCAAGCCGGGCTGATCGGGCCTCGGCCTGCGCCGGCGAAGCCGCCGAATGCGACGGCGGCCGCCGGATGCGACGGCGGCCAAGCGCACGGCCCCGCGCGCAAGTTGCTGATCCTTCTGCGCCAGCCCGCTCGGGCGGCGATGGCACGGTTCCTGCAGATGTTGCTTTGCCGGCGCAACTGTGCTCCGGCCCAGCCGCAGGGAGTCCGCCATGTCAT
Organism: uncultured Burkholderiaceae bacterium; assembly: GCA_964388005.1. Classification (GTDB taxonomy): domain Bacteria; phylum Pseudomonadota; class Gammaproteobacteria; order Burkholderiales; family Burkholderiaceae_F; genus JADJWR01. The sequence continues at coordinate 7,157 of CAYLZU010000031.1, read as the reverse complement.
CCGCCTTCGATTCGCACCTGCTTCGACTGCTCGAACCGTCCGTCCGCGCCTTTCTCGACGGCGTGCAAATGGAGTATGCCGAGACCGCGAGCCGGGGCTGCAGGGCGGCAAGGCATGCGGCAAGCGGCGCCGCTGATCCCGGCGGCGAGCGGGCTTCGACCTCGATCGACGAACCGGGCGTCGCCTACACGCCCCGCCCGGCGACGGCAGCGGCGCCCGCCGTCGCATTTGACGGCGCCGTCGCATCCGGCGGCCGAGCGGTGTGGCTGCCCTCACGCAAGGCGCTGATTTCGCTCGAATCCTGCGCCGCCTGACCCCTGGCACGGCCGATGCATTGATTCGTCTGCGGCCGCGGACCTTCGCGCCCGGCCGAGACCGAAAGGAGGTCGCCATGACAGTCGCCATCGCAATGAACGGCATGCCCGTACTTCGCGGCACTTTCGCCGCCTGCCTGATGCTGACGGGTGCGGCGCTCGCGCAGTCGCAGGCCCCGTCGCTCGCCGACGATCCGCTCGCCCGGCTCGAAGCGCAGCTCGAGCAGGCCACCGCCGATCAACTGAAGGCCATCTACGTCGACTGCTCCAGCGAGGCGGAGCAGCGCCTGCTCGGCACCGGCGAGGCCATGGCCTGCTCGGTCGTCTACGAGACCCTGAAGCGGCGTGTCTTCGGCGGCGACTTCGACGCGCTCTTCGCCTGGTCGCGGACGCAGCGCACGGCGCAGGCAAGCGATCGCGGCGCATCGCCCATCCCCGCGTCGAGGCGGTGACGCCCGCGTGCCCACGAACGACCCAACCACTGTTGAGGAGGAGCATCCATGAGCAGCGACTTCGATCTCGTGATCAGGAACGGCAGCATCGTCGACGGCAGCGGCGGCGCGCCGTACGAGGCCGACGTGGCGGTGGCCGGCGGCCGCATCGCCGCCGTCGGACGAGTCAAGGGGCGCGGCCGCGAGGAGATCGACGCCCGCGGCCTGACGGTCACGCCGGGCTTCGTCGACATCCACACCCACTACGACGGCCAGGTCACCTGGGAAAGCCGGCTGGTGCCGTCGTCGTCGCACGGCGTGACGACGGTGGTGATGGGTAACTGCGGCGTCGGCTTCGCGCCGTGCCGGCCCGAGCACCGCGACTTGCTGGTGCGGCTGATGGAAGGGGTCGAAGACATCTCGAACCCGGTGCTGGTCGAAGGCGTTCCGTGGCGGTGGGAGTCCTTCGGCGAGTACCTGAACTTCCTCGCCGGGCGGCAGTACGACATGGACATCGCCGGCTACCTCCCGCACGCGCCGCTGCGCGTGTACGTGATGGGCGAGCGCGGCGCCAACCGCGAGCCGGCCACCCGCGACGACATCGACGCCATGGCGCGCATCGTCCGCGAGGCGGTGCGGGCCGGCGCCCTCGGCTTCTCGACCGCGCGGACCTTCTTCCACCGGTCGAGCGACGGCAGGACCACGCCCAGCTACCAGGCGGCCGAGGAGGAGCTGACCGCGCTGGCGCTGGCGCTCAGGGCCGAAGGCCGCGGCGTGCTGCAGATGATCACCGACTTCGAGCAGCCCGAGCCGACCTTCGCGCTGATGCGGCGGCTGGTCGAGCGGTCGGGGCGGCCGCTGTCGTTCTCGCTGCTGGAGGGTACGACCGGCCCGATGACGCTGCGCTGGCGCGAGGTGCTCGACTGGGCGGCCAAGTCGACGCGGGCCGGTGCGCCGATCAGGGCCCAGGTGCTCGGCCGCGGCCTCGGCGTGATGCTCGGCCACGAGCTGACGCTCAACCCCTTCTACACCTGCCCGTCCTATGTCGCCATCGCCGGCCTGCCGCTCGAGGAGAAGATCCGGGCGCTGCGGACACCGGAGCTGCGCGCGCGCATCCTCTCGGAGTCGGCCGACCGCGACCCGACCATCGTGCTCGGCCGCTTCGTGCGCGACTTCGACCACATGTTCCTGCTCGGCGACCCGCCCGACTACGAGCAGCCCTTCGAGCAGAACATCACGTCGCGGGCACGGCGTGCCGGCTTGACGGCGGAGGAGCTCGTCTACGACCTCATGCTCGAGCGCGACGGCCGCAACCCTCTCTACGTGACGCTGTGCAACTACGAGCAGGGTTCGCTCGACACCTCGCTGGCGATGATGGAGCACGAGGCGGCGGTGCTCGGCCTCGGCGACGGCGGCGCCCACTGCGCGACGATCTGCGACGGCAGCTTTCCGACCTTCATGCTCACGCACTGGGTGCGCGATCGCCGGCGCGGCCGCAGGTTGCCGTTGTCGAAGGTGGTGCAGTGGCTCGGCCGCGACACGGCGCGGGCGGTCGGGCTCGCCGATCGCGGCCTGATCGCGCCCGGCTACAAGGCCGATCTGAACGTCATCGACCTCGACCGGCTGGCGCTGCATGCGCCGGAGGTGACGTACGACCTGCCGGCGGGCGGCCGGCGGCTGGTGCAGCGCGCCGACGGCTATGCGGCGACGATCGTCAGCGGCGCCGTCGTGCAGCGCGACGGCCGGCCGACCGGAAAGCTGCCCGGGCGGCTGGTGCGGGGCGCGCAGGCGGCGCCGCGCCGGCAGTCACGTTGGGGGCCGTCGGCGCAGACGCAGGTTTCGTTCGTCGCCGCGAGTTGAGGGGCCGCTTGCTCGGCGAAGACGCTCGGCACCCTGGCCAGATTCTCGTGCCAGCCGCAATCAGGCGCCTTCGCCGCACAAGACACCGGGTCCCGCTCCCCGCCTGCGCGGGGACGAGCTTTAAGGGAGCGACGGGCGAGGACCGCGCCGTCTCGCCCCCCATCGTTTTGTGAGGTTGGTCACTTGCCCCGTCGAGAGTGGCCTTGATCAGGCGGCTACGCGCAGCGCCGCTCGCAGGTACTCCGGCGCAAGATCGGCGCCATTCGGCCACACCAGCGTCTTCAACTCCGGGTGCACCTGAAACGCCTTGAATGCCTCGATCTCCCGCAGCGGCTCGAAGATCGGGCCTTCGAGCGCGCAGGACAGGTCTACTTCACCGGCAGCCCCGTCGCTGAAACGCAGCCACAGCGTGTATCCCGACAGGTAACGGGCTTCGAGCAGTCGCGGCAGCATGGGACCTACTCGAGCGGCTCGATGCGGGACAGCGGTTGCGCCGCACGGGCACGTGACCATGCTTCGGCGAGCTCGAGCCGATGCAACTGGCGCCACTCCTGGACGTGGCCAAGTGCCCGGGGCGGAAACGAGCCGTTGACCCGGCCCGACTCGATCTCCACGGTGACCTCGAAGTCGCCGTAAATGGCGTGGAAGTGAGCGGGTCCGCGCTCCCGGTAGTACATGGCGATGATGATTCCCAGGAAACGGCTCAGTTCCGGCATCTGCAACAGTCTAAGCGAGCCTCCGCCAACCTGTGACAGGTCGTGCCGCCGAAGGCCCATCACTGCGTTCAGTACCCACGCCCCCGATCGACGCAGCCAGGCAACTCGGACGGCGCCGTGCCGGCCTCCAGCCGCGCAATCGCCTCGGCGATCTGCCGCGCCGCCGGCTCGCGCGGCGTCGGGCCGGAAAGATGCGGCGTCACCGTCACCTTCGGGTGATGCCAGTACGGATCGTCCGCGGGCAGCGGCTCGGTGCGGAACACATCGAGCACCGCGCTCGCCAGATGGCCTTCGTCGAGCAACGCGAGCAGGTCGGCGTCGACGATCGTGCCGGCGCGGCCAACGTTGATCAGGTGCGATCCTGCCGGCAGCCGCGACAGCCGCGCGCGGTCGAGCAGGTCGCGGGTTTCGCCGGTCAGCGGCAGCGCGTTGACCAGGATCTGCGTGCCGGCGAGGAAGGCGTCGAGCCGATCCGCGCCGGCGAAGGTCTCGATGCCGTCCATGTTCTTCGGCGTGCGCGACCAGCCGCGCACCGGGTAGCCGAACATCAGCACCGCCTGGGCGATCCGGCTGCCGATGGCGCCGAGGCCCAGCACGCCGACGGTCGGCGGCGTGCCGCGCGGCCGGTCGACGTTCCAGTCGCGCACGGCGTTCGGCCCCCCGAAGCGGTCGAGCCCGCGGGTGATGCGGGCGATGAAGAAGCACACGTACTCGGCCATTTTCGGCGCCATGCCGGCGTCGACCAGGCGCAGGATCGGCAGCTGCGGCGGCAGCCCGGGCATCGCCAGCAGCCGCTCGACGCCGGCGCCGGCGTTGAACACCGCCCGCAGGCCGCGCTCGACCGTGAACAGTTCCGGCGGCGGCAGCCACACCACCGCGTAGCGCGCGCCGAGCGGGCGGCCGTCGAAGACCTCGAACTGCGCCGCCACGCCGACGGCGGCGCACGCCTCGCGCAGCGGCGCGATCCACGCCTCCGAGTTCATGCTGGACAGGGCCACAGCGATGCGTGGGGCAGAAGACATGGCGCAGGCTCGTTGCAGGCGGATTCGGTGCGCGCAGCCGGACGGCCGCGCCGCCGCACAATAGCGCCGTGCCGAACTGTCGTGCCGAACCGCCGTGCCGGCTCCGCCGACGCCGCGGTGCGCGTCTTCGCCGGACTGTAGTTCCCGCACGTGCCGGCGCAGCGCCGAGGCGGGTTCCCGGTCGGCCTGCCCGCGCGGCTCGAACCCGGCGCGGCGTGCACCTCCGGGCCTGCTGCTGCGAACCCGCCGGCCGGTCGTCAGCAGGATCAGTCTCGGATGCGGAGAGATCTTCGCGCGGCAGGCGGCTGTGCCGCCGCGGGCGCCTTGTCCTGCGCCGGCCGCCCTCTGGCGGAACACCGCCTTCGTGCAGCCGCGAGGCGCGGAACTACAGCTCCAGGATGACCTCTCCGGAGACCGGGTCGGTCACGCCGAGCCCGCCGCCCAGGTCCTCCAGCGTGTCGCGAAAGCTGTCGAGCACCGCGATCATGTCCGGCCGCGCGCTGGCGAGGCTCTGCAGGTCGTTCCACTCGCCGATGACGCAGTAGCTGCGCTCGCCGGTCCTGATCATCGAGAAGCGCCGGGCACCGGCGAAATTGCGTTTGGCCTTGCGGTGCGCCTCGATGAACTCTTCCTCGCGTCCGGGCTTGACCCGAAAGCGCACGACGTTGAAGGCGGTCATGGGTTGTTTGTCTCCCTGTGGGCGGGCGCGCGGGCGCGCGCTCCGGGGAGCAATGTTGCGGCCGCGCCCGCCGCAAATGCAACCCGCGTTCAGGTGTCGGCGGCGGCGAAGGTCACCAGCGCCGCGCCCTCGGCCACCTGCTCGCCGGCGCCGTACAGCACGGCCTCGACCGTGCCGTCGTCGGGGGCGACGATGGTGTGCTCCATTTTCATCGCCTCCATCACCAGCAGCGGCGTGCCCTTGGCGACCCGGCTGCCGGCAGCCACGTGCACGGCGATCACCTTGCCGGGCATCGGCGCCAGCAGGCCGGCATCGGCGCCGTCGTGCTCGCCGGCGTGGGCGATGATGTCCACCAGCGCCAGCACGCGGTGGCGGCCGCCGCTGAACACATGCAGGTCGTCACCGGCACGCACCACGTCGGCGGCGATCAGCCGCTGGCCGAAGCGCAGTCGCAGCCGCGAGCCCTGGCTGGCGGCGATCACCAGCGGCGCCTCGAAGCCGGCATGGCGGTAGTGCCAGCCATCGCGGCCGTAGTCGAGCAGCACGTCGTGCACGCCGTGCGCCGAGCTCAGGGTCAGCGTGCGCGTGTAGGTGGTGTTCAGCCGCCAGCCGATGCGGGCATCGAAGGGATCGCGCCGCGCTCCGGCCGCGGCGGCCTCGTCGGCGAGCACGCGGGCGCAGGCGGCGGCGAGCATCTCCTCCGGCACGCGGGGCTCGGCGACGAACAGCCGCTCGCGTTCGCGCTCGATCAGCCCGGTGTCGAGATCGGCGGCGACGAAAGCCGGGTTGTCCATCAGCCGGCCGAGGAAGTCGACGTTGTTGGCCAGGCCGACGACGTGGAACCCGGCCAGCGCCGCGCGCATGCGGGCGATGGCCTGCGGCCGATCCTCGCCCCAGACGATCAGCTTGGCGACCATCGGGTCGTAGTGCGGGCTGATGGCATCGCCCTCGCGCACGCCGCTGTCGATGCGCACCGGCGCCGGGTCGTGGAAGGCGTTGTCGTCGGCGTTGCGCCTGAACTCGACCGCCGCCGGCATCGCCAGGTGCGACAGGCGACCGATCGCCGGCAGGAAACCCTTGTCCGGATTCTCGGCGTACACGCGCACTTCGATCGCGTGGCCGCGCAGTTCCAGCTGCTCCTGCCGAACCGGCAGCTTCTCTCCCGCGGCCACCCGCAACTGCCACTCGACCAGATCGAGGCCGGTGATCATCTCGGTCACCGGGTGCTCGACCTGGAGCCGGGTGTTCATCTCCATGAAGAAGAAGGTGCCGTCGGCGTCGACGATGAACTCCACCGTGCCGGCGCCGACGTATCCCACCGCGCGCGTCGCGGCGACCGCCGCCTCGCCCATCGCGCGGCGCCGTTCGGCCGTCATGCCCGGCGCCGGCGCTTCCTCGATCACCTTCTGGTGGCGGCGCTGCACCGAACAGTCGCGCTCGAACAGGTACAGGCAGCTGCCGTGCGCGTCGGCGAAGACCTGCACCTCGATGTGCCGCGGCCGTTGCAGGTACTTCTCGACCAGCACGCGGTCGTCGCCGAAACTGGCCGCCGCCTCGCGCTGGCACGACGCGAGCGCGTCGGCGAACTCGCCGGCGGCGTTGACGATGCGCATGCCCTTGCCGCCGCCGCCCATCGTCGCCTTGATCAGCACCGGATAGCCGATGCGCCCGGCTTCGCGGGCGAGATGCCGCGCATCCTGCTCGGCGCCGTGATAACCGGGCACCAGCGGCACCGCCGCCGACTCCATCAGTGCCTTGGCTTCGCTCTTGCTGCCCATGGCGGCGAGTGCGTTCGGCGGCGGGCCGATGAACACCAGCCCGGCCTCGGCGACCGCGCGGGCGAAGGCCTCGTTCTCGGACAGGAAGCCATAGCCGGGATGGATCGCCTGGGCGCCGCTTGCCCTGGCGGCGGCGATGATCACGCTGCCGAGCAGGTAGCTCTCGCGCGCCGGCGGCGGGCCGATTCGCACCGCCTCGTCGGCAAAGGTGACGTGGCGGCTGCCGGCGTCGGCATCGGAGTACACGGCCACGGTGCGCACGCCCAGCCGCCGCGCGGTGGCGGCGACCCGGCAGGCGATCTCGCCGCGATTGGCGATCAGGATCTTGTCGAACATGCGGTGTCCTTCGCGGCGAGA
>CAYLZU010000030.1:17491-18878 GCA_964388005.1 uncultured Burkholderiaceae bacterium | reverse complement strand
CGCCAGCGCCACCTCGGTCATGAAGGCGAAGGCCTGCGCGAAGTCGGCGAAGACGAAACGGCGGCGGATGGCGCCGCGGGCCTCATCGAGCTGCCATTCCGGCAGGCCCGCCAGCAGTTCGCGCGCCCGATCGGCGGTGAGCTTGTCCATGTTGCGCCTCCGGGAAGTCACGCGGCCTGGATCACGCCGCGCTCGATCTGGTCGCGCTCCAGCGACTCGAACAGCGCCTTGAAGTTGCCTTCGCCGAAGCCGTCGTCGCCCTTGCGCTGGATGAACTCGAAGAACACCGGCCCGAGCAGCAGCTGCGAGAAGATCTGCAGCAGCAGCCGCGGCTTTTCTCGGGACGCAGCCCCCGGGACGCCTGCGGCGTCGGCCCCCCGAGGGGGCTCGCCGGCTCGGGGCGGCCCGTCGCCGGCGGTGCTGCCGTCGAGCAGGATGCCGCGCGCCTGAAGTTCGGCCGCGTTTTCGCCGTGGCCCGGCAGCCGCTGGTCGAGCATCCTGTAGTAGGCGGCCGGCGGCGCGGTCATCAGCGGCACGCCGGCCCGCCGCAGGCTGTCGACGCTGGCCAGCAGATCGTCGGTCAGCAGGGCGATGTGCTGGATGCCCTCGCCGTTGAACTTCATCAGGAACTCCTCGATCTGCCCGGTGGTCTTCGACGCCTCCTCGTTCAGCGGGATGCGGATCTTGCCGTCCGGCGCCGTCAGCGCCTTCGAGGCGAGCCCGGTGTACTCGCCCTTGATGTCGAAGTAGCGCAGTTCGCGGAAGCCGAAGATCTTCTCGTAGAAGCCGGCCCAGTAGGCCATGCGGCCGCGGTAGACGTTGTGCGTCAGGTGGTCGATGACCTTGAAGCCGTGGCCCTTCGGATGGCGGTCGACGCCGTCGATGAACTCGAAGTCGATGTCGTAGATCGAGCGGCCGTCCTCGTAGCGGTCGATCAGATACAGCGGCGCGCCGCCGATGCCGCGCACGGCCGGCAGGCGCAGCTCCATCGGCCCGGTGGGAACGTCCACCGGCTGCGCGCCGAGCTCCAGCGCCCGCGCATAGGCCCTGTGCGAGTCGCGCACGCGAAAGGCCATCGCGCAGGCCGACGGGCCGTGTTCGGCGGCGAAGTACCAGGCCAGGCTCCTGGGTTCGTTGTTGACGATGAAGTTGATGTCGCCCTGGCGGTACAGATCGACGTTCTTCGAGCGGTGGCGGGCGACCCGCGTGAAGCCCAGCTTCTCCAGCACCGGCTCCAGCACGCCGGGCTCGGGCGAGGCGAACTCGACGAACTCGAAGCCCGCCAGTCCCATCGGGTTGTCGAACAGATCGGCCATGGTCGTGCTCCCGGAGTCGCCGGCTGCCTTCGCAGCATGAAGGAGGCCCGCCGGCGATTCAAGCCGGCGGC
>CAYLZU010000030.1:0-17391 GCA_964388005.1 uncultured Burkholderiaceae bacterium | reverse complement strand
GCGGCTCAGACCGCGCCGATGAAGTCGCGCTTTCCGAGTTCGACGCCGGCGTGACGCAGGATGTCGTAGGCGGTGGTGGCGTGGAAGAAGAAGTTCGGCAGCACGGCGTGCGCCAGGTACGGCAGGCCGACGTACTCGACCGGCTCGCCGCGCATGGTGACCGTCACCCTGCGCGTTTCCGCGCCCTCGAAGCGCGCCGGGTCGAACCCCTGCACGAAGGCGATCGTGCGCGCGATCCGCGCCTGAAGATCGGCAATCGTGACCTCGTTGTCCTCCCACTGCGGCGGCTCCTCGCCGGCCAGCCGCGCGGTGGCGCCCTTGGCGAAGTCGCAGGCGATGCGCACCTGCCGCAGCAGCGGGAACATGTCCGGCGCCAGGCGCATGTTCACCAGCACCGCGGGATCGAACTTCTTCTGCTCGGCGTAGGCCGCGCCCTTGGCGAGGATCGCCGACAGGTTGCCGAGCGTCTTGACGAACACCGGCACGCTGAACGAGTACATCGGGGCCTGCATCGTCGTCTCCTTATTTCGTCTTCCGTTTCCGCAGCGCCAGCATGGTGCCGCGGCAGTCCTTCGCCCCGCACAGGCAGCGGTACTGGTTCTTGATCGTCGGCGTGATCCGCTCGTCGATCACCAGGCCGTAGTCGTAGAACAGCTCCTCGCCGGCGCGGATGTCGCGCAGCGCCTCGATCCACACCCGGCCGTCGTCTTCCTCGGTCTCGCAGTTCGGATCGCAGGAGTGGTTGATCCAGCGCGCCGCGTTGCCGCCGACGCTGGCGTCGATGACGCGCTTGCCGTCCTCGAGCGAGAAGTAGAAGGTGTGCGACGGATCATCGGGATCCGACGGCGGCCTGCGGTCGGCCTCGCGCCAGGTGATGACCTCGCCCTTGTATTCGATGATCCGCTCGCCCTTCTTCAGTTTGCGCCCGGCGTAGACGCCGCGGCCATGGACGCGCGAGTTGCGGACGACGATCTTCGGCTTGCGGGCGGATTTGGCGACGGCTGGCATGCGGTGACGGATGGTCCGGAAAGGGCGCGCAAGTATGCCGTAACCGCGTCGTGCCGCTGCGGCCGGTGCGGACGCTCGTGCCGCCGTGGGCGCTTGCGGCGCCTGGTCGCCGCGCGCCCTGCCTACCGCCACCGGCCGAGCCGTTCGATCATCGCCGCCGCCTGCGCGACGTAGCCCCCGCCGAACAGGTTGGCGTGGTTCAGCACGTGATACAGCTGATACAGCGGCAGCCGCTCCCCGGCGCCGGCGGCCGGCGGCAGGACCGCGTCGTAGGCGCGGTAGAAGCGGCCGGGAAAACCGCCGAACAGGCGCGTCATCGCCAGGTCGGCCTCGGGATCGCCGTGGTAGGCGGCCGGGTCGAAGGCGAGCGGCGCGCCGGCTCGATCGAAAGCAAGGTTGCCGCGCCAGAGGTCGCCGTGCAGAACCGCCGGCGGCGGCTGGTGGCCGGCGAGCAGCCGATCGGCGGCGTCGCAGGCCGTCGCCTCGAGCGCCGCCAGCGGCGCGAGCCGGTTGGCGCGCGCCAGCGCGAACTGCGGCCGCAGCCGCCGCTCGCGGAAGAACTCGCTCCAGTCGGCGCACGGCGCATTCGGCTGCGGGCTGGCGCCGATGGTGTTGTCGCGCATCCAGCCGTACGACCGGCGCACGCAGCGGTGGAGCGCCGCGAGCTGCCGGCCGGCGGCATCCCAGTCGCCGTCGTCCGCCAGGTCGACCCATTCCAGCAGCAGGAAGCCCTCGCCCTCGGCGATGCCATGCGCGAGGACGGCGGGCACGCGCAGCGTCCGCGTCGCCGCGATCTCCGCCAGCGCCAGCGCCTCGGCATCGAACGGATGCGCCGCGGCGCCGATCTTCAGGAAGGCGCTGCGGCCGCCCGCATCGACGCGCCAGCTGGCGGCGATGTCGCCGCCGCCGACCGCCCGCATCGCCCGCGCCGGACCGAGGCCGGCCGCGCGCAGCGCCGCGGCGGCGACGCCCGCCGGTCCCGAATCAGCCGAGGCCGAGGATCGAGCGCAGTTCATCGATCGGCTTCGCCTTCAGCACGTCGAAGAGGTTGTTGAACTGATCGGTCCACAGCGAGAAGCCGGGGACCGGATCGAGCGGCTCGGCGCGGGCGGCGATCGCCGGATCGTCCAGCACCCGCGGATCGCGGGCCAGCAGCACCCAGTCGGTGCTGGATGCCGGACTGTCGTCGCCCGGCGAGTCGGAGACCAGCCGCGCCGCCAGGCCGGTGGCCTGGGCGATGTTGGCCAGCACCGGCTTGAGGTCGAGAAAGCGGTTCGAGATGTGCACGGCGATGATGCCGTCCGGGGCGATGTGCCGCGCGTACAGCTGCATCGCCTCGCGGGTGATCAGGTGCACGGGGATGGAGTCGCTGGAGAAGGCGTCGATCGCCAGCACGTCGTAGCCGCGGCCGCCGTTGCGCATGAACTCGCGCTCCAGCGACAGGCGGGCATCGCCGATCTCGAACTCGAGCGTCGCCGGCGTCGATCCGAGGAAGGTGAAGTGGCGCTGCGCCAGGTCGATCACCTGCGGGTCGAGTTCGTAGAAGCGCAGCAGGTCGCCCTCGCGGCCGTAGGCCGACAAAGTGCCGACACCGAGGCCGACGAAACCCAGCTTCACCGGCCCGGCGGCCTGCCGGGCGGCGATCGCCAGGCCGATGCCGGAGCTGCGCGCGTAGTAGGTGCCGGGTTCGAGCCTGTGCTCGGCGCGGGTGAACTGCTCGCCGTGCAGGATCACGCCGTGCAGCAGCCGCCGCACCTGCCGGTCGCCGGTGCCGGTCTCGCGCACCCGCAGCGTGCCGTAGAAGCTGCGCTCCATGACGATCGTGTCTTCCTTGAGGAAGTCGACGTAGTGCCAGCCGTAGGCGGCGGTGGCGGCGCTCGCCACCAGCGCCGGCCCGATCAGCGAGCGGTTGCGCAGCACCAGGAAGGTGGCCAGCACGGCGAGCGCGGTGAGCGCCAGCGGCAGCTCGAAGTAGCCGGGGAAGACGCGCGGCGCCACCAGCCCGACCGCGAGCCCGCCGAGGGCGCCGCCGGCCGACAGGGTCAGGTAGAAGTGCGTCAGGTAGCGCGGCGGCGGCTTGGCGTGGGCAAGCTCGCCGTGGCAGAACATGCAGGCGAAGAACAGGCCGATCGAGTACAGCGGCACCGCCACGCCGATGTCGAGCACGCCGCGGCTCTCCGACAGGCCCCAGCTCATCGCCACCACCAGCAGCAGCGCCGGCAGCAGCCACCAGCGGCGTTCGTACCAGCCGCGTCCGCCCCGGCCCTCGAAGGCGAGCACGAAAGTCAGCAGGTACAGCGTCAGCGGCAGCACCCACAGGAACGGCACGCTGGCGATGTTCTGGGTGATGTGCGAAGTCGCCGCCAGCAGCAGCACCGAGCCCAGCGCCGACAGGGCGAGCCACAGCGCGTAGTCGCCGGCGCCGGGCGCCTGCCCTTCGCCCCGCCGCTCCGGCGCCGCCGGCGCGGAGCCGGCCGGGTCGCCTTCGCGCGCCGCGAGTGTCCGCTGCGCCTGCCAGGCGGTCGCGGCGCAGGCGATCGCGAACACCGCGTAGGCGGCGCTCCACGCCCAGGCCTGCGTCGCCGACGGCGCGAAGGGTTCGATCACGAAAGGAAAGGCCAGCAGGCCGGCGAGCGAACCGAAGTTCGACAGCGCGAACAGGCGGTAGACGGTCCGTTCGGGAAAGCGGTGCGCGATCCAGCGCTGCAGCAGCGGTCCGGTGGACGAGAGCAGGAAGTACGGCAGGCCGATGGTCGCGGCGAGCAGCCACAGGATCGCCAAAGCCGCGTCTTCCTCGCCGCCGGGCTTGAGCGACTCGCGGGCGAGGATCGGCAGGAACAGCAGGCTGGCGGCGAGCAGCGCGATGTGCACCGTGGCCTGTGTCTTCGGCGCGGCGCGGCTGGTGAGCGCGTGCGCGTAGGCATAGCCGCCGAGCAGGACCACCTGGAAGAACACCATGCAGGTGGTCCACACCGCCGACGTGCCGCCGAACCAGGGCAGGATCTGCTTGGCGATGATCGGCTGGACCAGGAACAGCAGGAACGCGGACAGCGCGATGGTGACTGCGACGAGCGGCATCGAGGGGAGGGTCGGGACGGGCGGCCGCAGGGCCCGCGCGGCCGCGCCGGGCGCGAGTCCGGCCGGCGCTTCGGCGGCCGCGGATTTTCGCACGCGGGCCATTGCCGGCCGGCCGCGAACCGGGCGACGCGATCAGCCGCGTGGCGTGCGAAACCGCCGTCTGACCCGTGCGCCGGGACGCAGCCAGGAGTCCCCGACGGCCCCGGAGGCCGGGACAGGCGCTACCGGCGCAGCCACCACAGGATCAGCGACACGACGGCCGAGATGATGAGGCCGGTGGCGAGCGGGAAGAAGAAGCTGAAGCCTTCGCGCTCGATGCGCAGGTCTCCGGGCAGGCGGCCGAAGGGCAGCTTCGACAGCCATGGCCATGCGAGCCCGACGACGAGCAGGACGGCGCCGGCGACGATCAGCAGCCGTTGCATGGCAACCCGAGCCTCCGCCCGACCCCGTTCAACGGCGTGCCGACTTGCGGGCGGCGGACGACTTCCGGGCCGCGGTGCCGGCCACCGATCTCTTCGCGGCAGCGGCCTTGGCCGTCGTGCTCCGCTTCGCCGCCTTGGCGCCGGCGGCTGCGCGCTTCGCCGGCGGCGGCTCCTCCGCGATCACCCGCCTGCTCGCCCGTTTCGCCGCCACCGGCGCCGGCTCTTCCACCGTCACGACCGTTGCCCTGCCGCCGCCCTTGGCGCGCGGCTCGAACTCGAAGCCGACCCTGCCCTCGTCGGCCTTCCAGGTGAGGTAGGCGGCGAACTTGCGCCGGGTGCGGTTGGAGACGAAGTTCCGCAACAGGTCGGTGCGGCCGCCTTCGAGCAGCTTCTTCATCTGCTCCGGCTCGATGGTCTGCTGCAGGATCACCTTGCCGGAGCGGAAGTTGCAGCTGCGCTCGCCGCCGACGCTGTTCTCGCACACGTAGGCCATCGGCTGCTCGTACACCGCGCCGCCGCACTTGGGGCACCTGCCCAGCGGCGTCAGGCCGGAGAAGTCGACCGCCTCGCCCTCTTCGCCCTCGCCCGCCGGTGCATTGCCGAAGTCGAACTCCAGCTTGAACTCCGGCGCCACGAGCTTCAGCACCGCCGAGAACGGGCGGCCGATCTTGCTGCGGAAGCCCGTCAGCGGCCCGATGGTCTTTTCGCGCAGCAGCGCCTCGACCTCGCTCACCTCGAAGAAGCGGCTGCCGGGGTGCTTGCTGATCGAGAACTCGCACCTGGTGCAGGCGAAGCGGCGGTAGTTCTCCTTGACCACCGAGCCGCAGCGCGGGCACGGCGTCTTCAGGGTCACGTAGTCGCCCGGCACCTCGCCCTTCTCCGCGCCCTTGCGGATGCGCTCGACGGTGTCGCGCGTCATCTGCTCGATCTCGCGCATGAACTCCTCGCGCGACAGCTTGCCGCGCTCCATCTGCGCCAGCTTGAACTCCCACTCCCCGGTCAGTTCCGGCAGGTCGAGCGCATCGACCTCGAAGCCGCGCAGCGCGCGCAGCAGCTGGAAGGCCTTGGCGGTGGGGTGCAGCTCCCTGCCCTCGCGGGCGAGGTAGCTCTCGTCGATCAGCCCCTCGATGATCGCGGCCCGCGTGGCCGGCGTGCCCAGCCCCTTGCCGGCCATCGCCGCCCGCAGTTCGTCGTCGTCGATGAACTTGCCGGCGCCCTCCATGGCCGACAGCAGCGTCGCCTCGGTGTAGCGCGCCGGCGGCCGCGTCTGCAGGGCGGCGGCCTCGATCGCCTTCGTCGCCACCTGCTCGCCGGCATCGACCTTGACCAGCGCGCCCTGTTCCTGCATCGCCTCGCGGCCGTACACGGCGAGCCAGCCGGGCTCGACCAGCACCTTGCCTTCGGTCTTGAACTGGTGCCGCTCGACGGTGGTGATGCGCGTCGTCACCAGGTACTCGGCGGCGGGGAAGAAGATCGCCAGGAAGCGCTTGACCACCAGGTCGTAGATCTTCTGCTCGGCTTCGGTGAGGTGCTTCGGCGCCTCCAGGGTCGGGATGATCGCGAAGTGGTCCGAGATCTTGGCGTTGTCGAAGATGCGCTTGTTCGGCCTGATCCAGCCGCCCTTGGCGATCTGGCTGGCGAACGGCGCGTAGCTCGCGTTCGCCGCCAGCGCCGCGACCGTCTTCTTCGCCACCGCGAGGTAGTCCTCCGGCAGCGCCCGCGAATCGGTCCGCGGGTAGGTGAGCACCTTGTGCTTCTCGTACAGCGCCTGGGCGATCGACAGCGTCGCCTTGGCCGAGAAGCCGAACCGGGCGTTGCCCTCGCGCTGCAGCGACGTCAGGTCGAACAGCAGCGGCGGCGCCTGCGTGCTCGGCTTCGCTTCCTCGACGACCGTGCCCGGCTTGCCGCGGCAGGCGTCGACGATCGCCTCGGCTTTCGCCTGGTCCCAGATCCGCTCGGCGCGCGCGTGCTCGTCGTCTTCCGGCTTCCTGAATCCCTGGTCGAACCAGCGGCCGTCGTACTCGCCCGCCTTGCAGCCGAAGGTGGCGCGGACCTCCCAGTAGTCGCGCGGCACGAAGGCGAGGATCTTCTCCTCGCGTTCGACCACGATCGCCAGCGTCGGCGTCTGCACGCGACCGACGGTGGTCTTGAAGAAGCCGCCGTCGCGGCTGTTGAAGGCGGTCATCGCCCGCGTGCCGTTGATGCCGACCAGCCAGTCGGCCTCGGCGCGGCAGCGGGCGGCGTCCTCGAGCCGCTTCATCTCCTTGTCCGGCCGCAGTTCGGCGAACGCCTCGCGGATCGACGCCGGCGTCATCGACTGCAGCCACAGCCTGCGGATCGGCTGCTTCGCTCTTGCATACTGGACGATGTAGCGGAAGATCAGCTCGCCCTCGCGCCCGGCGTCGCAGGCATTGATCAGCTCGGTCACGTCCTTGCGCCTGATCAGGCGCGCCAGCAGCTTCAGCCGGTCCTCGCCGCGCTTGTCGATCGGCGCCACCTCGAAGTGCGGCGGGATCATCGGCAGGTGGGCGAAGCTCCACTTGCCGCGCGCGACCTCGGCCGGGTTCGACAGCTGCAGCAGGTGGCCGACGGCCGAGCTGAGCACGTACTGGTCGCTTTCGTAGTAGTCCTGGTGCCGCGTGAAGCCGCCGAGGGCGCGCGCGATGTCGGCGGCGACCGAGGGCTTCTCGGCGATGATCAGTGTCTTGCTCATCAGGGCGGTTCCAGATGCGAAGGCCGCCCGTGGCGGCCCTGTGTTCTTTTTCAGGATAACAACGAAACGCCGCCGGCATGCAAGCGCCGCCCCGGCGCCGCGCGCTACAGATGCCGTGAGGCGACGTCAGTTCAGGTCGCGCTCGGTGCCGTCGTCCAGCAGCTCCTCGAGCATCAGCGCATCGATGTCGACCTGCTGGCTCCACAGCACCATCAGTACGATCACCTTCAGCTTGGCGAGCGCCACCGGCGCCTCGCGCACCGCCAGCGCCCGCTCGATGACGATCTCCCGCTGCGTCGGCGTCAGCTGCCCTTCGGACTCAAGGAAGGTGAGGAAGGCGATGCCGGGCGGCGTCAGCCTGCCGACCTCGAAGCCGGCGTAGACGCGGAAGGCGCCCGCCGTCGGCGGCCGCAGCGCGATGTTGCTGGCAGCGACCTGGTCGAGGTCGCGCAGCCAGTCGATCGCGTCCGAGATCTCGTCTTCGTCGAAGCCGGCCTCGGCCAGCTGCCGGGTGATCGACTCCGCGTCCCGGCAGGCGCGGAACGCGGCGCAGTTCTCGAACAGGTAGACGAGGACGTCGAACATCGGCGTGCCGCCACTGTAGCGGCAACGGCGGCGCCGTGTAAACCACCGGCCCGGGCCGTACCGCAAGCCTTGGTATGGGCACGCGGCCTCGACCTCAACATCTTGGGGCGCGGTGGCGACCGCCAGCGGGCCCGCGGCCGCCTCGCCGGCGCCCGCCGCCGGCGTGCCGCGCTCAGCGCAGGCGCTGGTAGCGGTTGCCGGGCAGCCGCTCGACCTCCTGCGCCAGCTCGAGCTCGAGCAGGTCGGCGGCGAGGCCGCCGGCGTCGCGCCCGGTGCGCGCCGCGAGCGCGTCGAGATCGACCGGGTCGAAGCCGAGCGCCGCCAGCAGCGCGCTGCGTGCCGCCGGCCGCGGCCGGCTCTCGGCCGCCGGCGCTTCGAGGCGCAGCTCGTCGAGGATGTCCTGCGCCGACTCGACCAGCTTGGCGCCGTCCTTGATCAGGCGGTGGCAGCCGCGCGCGGTCGGCGAGTGGATCGATCCCGGCAGCGCGAAGACCTCGCGTCCGTTCTCGGCCGCCAGCCGCGCCGTGATCAGGCTGCCGGAGCGCAGCGCCGCCTCGACCACCAGCACGCCGCGCGCCAGCCCGCTGATGATGCGGTTGCGGCGCGGGAAGTTGTGGGCGATGCCGGGGGTGCCGAGCGCGAACTCCGACAGCAGCAGGCCGCGGCTGCGGATGGCCTCGAACAGCGGCCGATTGCTGGCCGGGTAGACGACGTCGACACCGGTGCCGAGCACGGCGATGGTCGAGGCGTCGGCGCCGTCGTCGACCGCCTTCAGGGCGCCGCGATGCGCGGCGGCATCGATGCCGAGCGCCAGCCCGCTGGCGATCGTCAGCCCGGCGCGGGCCAGGTGCTGGGCGAAGGCTTCGGCGTTGGCCGCTCCCTGCTGCGTGGCGCTGCGGCTGCCGACGATGGCCAGCGCCGGCCGCCGCAGCAGTTCGCGCCTTCCGGCGGCGAACAGCAGCGGCGGCGGATCGGCGGTGGCGAGCAGCAGCGGCGGGTAGTCGTCATCGGCCAGGGTCACCAGCGCATGCGCCTCGTCGAGCGCCAGCCAGCGCTCCGACGCGCGCACGGCGGAAGCGACCTCCGGCGCGGCGGGAACCGACAGCACCGCCGCCAGCGGCTGCGGCACATGGCGCGCCAGCGCCTCGCGTCCGGCGGCGAAGATCGCTGGCGGCAGGCCGAAGGCGGCGAGCAGCGTGCGCGCGGTGCGCGGCCCGACCTCCGGGGTCAGCGTCAGCCGCAGCCAAGCAGCGCGTTCGGCGGCATCCATGCCGCGAGCGTAGCGTTCGCGCGGCCGGCACGGGCGCGCGCCGGACCCGGCTACTCCGGATCGACGAAGCGGTCGCCAACGCGGACCGGTCGGGTCACGCGCAGCACCAGGGCATAGGAGATGTCGTCGAAGACGCGGAAGACGAACAGGTTGCCGATCCGTTCGTCCGGCAGCCGGATCGTTTCGTTGGGCACCACGGTCCGGTCGACGATCGCGGCGCCGGTGTCGAGCAGTTCGAGCACGTAACCGAGCTGCATGCCCTGGCGGGCGCCGCGGTTCAGCGTCACCACGCTCTGCGTGCCGGTCTCTGCCAGCCCGCTGTAGATCGACACGATCTGTCCGTCGACCGGCTGATCCGGCCGCCGCGGCACCCAGGAGATCACGGGTACCCGGGTGACCGGGATCAGGCGGTCGCCGACGCCGATCTCCTGCGTGCTCTCGTCGATCCGCAGCGTCGCCACTTCGCCGCCCTTGGTGACGCGCGCCAGCCCGAGATGGAACGCTTCGAAGGCGATCGGCGTGCGCCGCGCGGCATCGGCGGGATCGAACAGCGGCCGCGACGGACGGAAGATGTTGTAGCGCTCGACGTGCGCATCGCTGATGCCGCGCGCGAAGGCGGTATCGCCGACGCCGACGAAGACGCGGCCTTCCTGAGTGGCGACGATCCGCGGGTAGGCCGCCAGGTCCTCCGGCGTGACGATCGCCGGCCGGACCAGGAACGGCTCGATGATCCGGTTGGGAATGCTCGGGATCGCATCGCGGTCGCTGCCGAGATCGCGCACGGTGGGCGAAAGGCGCACCACGTCGCCGGCAGCGCCGGCCGAACCGTCGGCGAGCTCGAGCCGCGCCCGGCCGTCGCTGCGCACCAGCCGCAGCGTCTGTCCGGGATAGATCAGGTGCGGATTGGCGATCTGCTCCTTGTTCATGCCCCACAGCTCGGGCCATCGCCACGGGCTGGTGAGGAAGGTGCTGGAGATGCCCCACAGGGTGTCGCCGCGCTTCACGTTGTACTCATCCGGCGCGTTTGGGGCCAGCGCCGACAGCGGCACGCCGAGGGTGGCCACCTGCTGGGCGGTCTGGCGCTGCTCTTCGGTGACCGGAAAGCGGGCGGTCGAAGACTGGGCCAGCGCCGTTGTCGCCGCGACCAGCAGGGGCAGGAACAGGATCAGCCTGCCGGCGCGGGCGGCCGCAGAAGGGTGGAAAAGCTGGTGCGCGACCATCGAAACTCCCAGCGGCAACTTGGTCCACCCGGCCGCGACGGTTGATCGGATGCTGCCGGCGCTTCGCCGCAACATGACAGAGTGCTTAAAATTCTGCCCCTAGGGGCTTGATATCGCAATCGTTCTCCGTCAACCGAAGCGATTAGCCCCAAGCGGCGAACGGCCGGACCCCGGGACAGTTCCGGCCACGACGGCCGCCGCCGCAGGCACAATTCCCGCGGTTTCATGCGCGACCCCGGCGCAACATCGAGCTTGCCTTGGCCAGACTGACCATCCTCGAGTATCCCGATCCACGGCTGCGCAAGATCGCGGCGCCGGTCACCGCCTTCGACAGCCGGCTGCGCCAGCTGATCGCCGACATGGCCGAGACGATGTACGCGGCGCCGGGCATCGGGCTCGCCGCCACCCAGGTCGACGAGCACATCCAGCTGATCGTCATCGACGTGTCGGAGACCAAGGACGAGCTGCGGGTGTTCGTCAACCCGCGCATCCTCTGGGCATCGGAGGAGACGGTGGTGTGCGAGGAGGGCTGCCTGTCGGTGCCGGGCATCTACGACGAGGTCAGGCGGCCATCCCGCGTGTGCGTGCAGGCGCAGGACGGCGACGGCAGGACCTTCGAGCTCGACTGCGAAGGCCTGCTCGCGGTCTGCGTCCAGCACGAGATGGATCACCTCACCGGCAAGGTCTTCGTCGACTACTTGTCGGCGCTGAAGCAGGACCGCATCCGCACCAAGATGAAGAAGCGGCGCACGCGCGAGGCGGCGTAGCAGCGCGGAGCGGCGCCACCCTCGCCGGGCGCGCACGCTCGCCCGGTCGCCGGTCTACGGCGACGGCGACGGCGCGGCCGGCGCAAGACCGACGTGGGTCGCGATCTCGTCGGCGAGCCGCGCCAGCAGCGCCGGCGGCAGATCGTGCCCCATGCCGTCGATGACGACCAGCCGGGCGCCGGCGATGCAGCGCGCGGTTTCGACCCCCCCGGCCAGCGGCACCAGCGGATCGAGGCGGCCGTGCAGCACCAGCGTCGGCGCCTTGATCCGCGCCAGCCATTCGCGGCGGTCGCCGGCGGCGAGGACCGCGAGCAGATGGCGCCGCGACGCCGCGGTATCCAGCCCGCGGCGGGCGATCCGTTCGAGATGACGCCGGAACTCGGCGCGGTCGCGTCCTGCCGCCGGACTGCCGATGACGCTGTAGACATGTTCGAGCCGATCGACCACCGACTGCAGGTCGCTCGGGTCCTTCGCCCGCGACAGGACGGCGCGCAGCGCCTTCGGCTTGCCCCATGCCACGCGCGGGCTCGGATTGCCGGTCGACGACATGATCGAGGTCAGGCTCGCGGTGCGCTGCGGGTACTTCGCGGCGAACAACTGCGCGATCATCCCGCCCATCGAGACGCCGACGATGTGCGCGCGGCCGATGCCCAACGCCTCGAGCAGTCCGGCGGCATCGTCGGCCATGTCGTGCAGCGAATACGGGGCCGGCACCGGCCGGCGCAGCGCCGCGCGCAGCATCGCCGTCGCCAGCGGCACGGTTCGAACGCCGGCGAACCTGGTCGAGCCGCCGGTATCGCGGTTGTCGAAGGTGATGACCCGCGCGCCGCGCGAGGCGAGCCGCTCGATCAGCTCCGGCGGCCAGGCCGCGCCGGGCATGCCCAGGCCCATGATCGCCAGCAGCGGCACGCCGTCGGCCGGCCCGTGCAGTTCGTACTCGATGGTCAGCGGGCCGACCTGCGCCGCGGGCATGGCCGCCGACTCAGAACAACCCGCGCCGGGTGGGGTCGCGATACAGCCAGGCGCGGGCGCCGTCGCCGCGGTCGAACGGCTTCCAGCGCCCCTGCGGCTGCGCCAGCCTGTCGGCGATCGCGTACCAGGCGAGCGGGTTCAGGCCGAGCCCGAGATGGCTCGACTCGACCTCGATGTTCTCCGCCCGCGGCCCCTGGCGCTCGACGCAGCACTGCCAGGCTACGACGCCGTCGCTGCGGCTGTAGATCGACGTCGTCGGCAGCGGCGGCGGCTGGCGCAGCGGCGCATGCAGGTCGGGGGCGCCGATGCGGTGCCCGGTAACCAGCTCGTACACGCGCCAGGCGTTGGTCGCCTTGGGGTGGCCGGTGAACGGCGTTCCGAGCGTGATCACCAGCCGCACCAGGCGCGGAAACTCCTTCGCCAGTTCGCGCGCGTAGATGCCGCCGAGGCTCCAGCCGATCAGGCTGACCTTGCGCCGATGCTGCCGCTGGATCTCGCGCAGCCGCTCGCGGCAGGCGTCGAGCACGCCGTCGCGCGGCCCGAGGTTGTTGCCCTGCCCCCAGCCGTAACACGCGTAGCCGAGCCTGCCGAGGTAGCGGCGCAGCGGCCCGGTCGAAGCGTCGGCGGCGAGCATGCCGGGGAAGACCAGGACCGGGTGGCCGTCGCCCTGCGCCGCCGACGACAGCAGCGGCCCCGCCAGCATCGCCGCGCCGAACTCCAGCGGCACCCGCCATTCGAGCGCCAGCCGGAGCAGCCCCGGGGCCCGTGCGAACCCATACTCGTACCAGTGTTGGGCGTTGTACATCGATTGCCGAACGTCGTTGCCCGATGGTAGCGGCGCCGCTTCAGCCTTCGGCGCGCGGCAGGCCGCGCGGCCTTCCCGGGGCGCGCGGACGCGCTGGCCGCGGCGCGGCGGCGGAATCCGTCGCGGTGCGGCGCCGCCCGGGCTTCTTCGGAAGCGCCGCCGCGACGAGTTCGTCACAGGATTCGTGCAGGAAGGCCGCGATCGGCGCCGCGTCGTGGACCAGGCGCTTCGCCGCCACGACGCCGAAGTCGAGCGAGTCGACGTAGCGCATCACGGTGATGTTCAGCCCGAGCCCGTGCTCGACGATCGACAGCGGCCAGCAGCTGCGCAGCCGGGCCCCGGCCAGGTAAAGGGGCTGCGCCGGCCCGGGAACGTTCGACACGACCACGTTGGCGAGGCGCGGCAGCCGTTGGGCAAGGCCGCCGCCGTAGGCCGCCGCGGCGGCCGTCAGCAGCCACGGCATGCCGATCGACGGCAGCGACAGGTCGAGCGCCGGCTGCAGGCCGCGCGAGATCGACTTGGCGATGCCGGCGGCGGCATGTACGGTGCGCAGCCGCTCGAGCGGATCGGCGCAGTCGGTGCCGAGGCTGGCCTGCGCCATCGTCGCCTGGGTGTTCATCCGCGTGTCGCCGCGGGCACGCAGCGACACCGGCATCGCCGCCAGCAGCGACTTGTCCGGCAGTTCGTCGCGCGCCGCGAGATAGCGCCGCAGCGCGCCGCCGACCAGCGCCAGGACGACGTCGTTGACCGTGACCTCGCGCGCCGTGGCGACCTGCTGCAGCGGCCGCAGCGGCAGCGACGCCGTGGCGACGCTGCGCCGGCCGTCGATGGCCTCGTTGAAGACCGTCGCCGGGGCCAGGCTCACCGAGCGCGCCATCGCCGCCAGCATGCCGCCGGCGCCGCGCAGCCGGCCGAGCGCATCGCCGGCGAGCGACGGCAGCTGCCGCAGCAGATCGACGCCGGCGCGGCCGTTGCGCGCCAGCATCGCCGCCAGCAGGCTCGCCCGGCCCGGGTCCTCCGAGCCGCCCGGCGGCGGCGCTGCATCGGCCGGCGCCGGAACGGGCGAGGCATCGAGCAGCGCCTGGGCCAGCGCCACACCGGCGGCGCCGTCGATGGCCGCGTGGTGCACCTTGGTGTAGAAGGCGCAGCCGCCGTCGTCGAGCCCGTCGATCAGCACGAACTGCCACAGCGGCCGGCGGCGGTCCAGCCGCTGCGCGTGCAGCCGCGATACCGCCGCGTCGAGCTGCCGCCGGGTCCCCGGCGCGGGCAGGCGCAGGCGCTGGAAGTGATGCGACAGGTCGGGATCGGCGTCGATCCACACCGGATTGGCGATCGCCAGCGGCAGGGTGCGCAGCCGGCGGGTGAACACCGGCGAGGCCGCAAGGCGCGCCGCCAGATGCCGGCCGATGGCCTCGAACAGGGCCTCGGCGGGGGTGTCAGTTTCGAGCAGGTGCAGCGCCCCGACATGCATCGGCGTCGAGGGCGTCTCCAGATGCAGGAACAGCGCGTCGAGCACACCGAGCGGGGTCATCGGCTTGGTTCCGGAGTCGACCCGCCGGCGGCGCCCGGCGGCCGGCAGCCGCTCGCGGCCCCACGGGCGCGGGCAGGTGAATGGGAACGTCGGTGCCGGCTCATAGGCGACCGGCCGGATCGTACGCCGCAGCGGCGGCGTCGCGGGCGTCGACTCATAGAATGCGGGCATGCGCATCGTCTTCGCCGGCACGCCGCAGTTCGCCGTCGCGGCGCTGGCGGCGATCGTCGACGCCGGCTTCGAGGTCCCGCTGGTGCTGACGCAGCCGGACCGCGCCGCCGGCCGCGGCATGAAGCTGACACCGAGCCCGGTGCGGCAACTGGCGCAGTCCCGCGGTCTCCGGGTGGCGACGCCGGTGTCGCTGAGCCTGAAGAAGGGCGGCGGTGAGGCGGCGGCGGCACACGAGCAGCTGCGTTTGGCGCGGGCCGACGTGCTGGTGGTCGCCGCCTACGGCCTCATCCTGCCGCAGGCCGCGCTCGACATTCCACGCGGCCTGCCGGACGCCGGCTGCGGCCGCATCACGGCGCTGAACATCCACGGCTCGCTGCTGCCGCGATGGCGCGGCGCCGCCCCGGTGGCGCGCGCGATCGAGGCCGGCGACGCCGTCACCGGCATCACCATCATGCAGATGGACGCCGGCCTGGACACCGGGCCGATGCTGCTCGCCGAGCCGACGCCGATCCTCGCCGGCGACACCTGCGCGACGCTGACCGACCGGCTCGCCGTCATCGGCGCGCGGCTGATCGTCGATGCGCTGCGCGCCGCCGCCGCGGGGCGGCTCGCTGCCGTGCCGCAGCCCGCCGACGGCGTCACCTACGCGCCCAAGCTCGACAAGCGTGAGGCATGGCTCGACTTCGCGCTCGACGCCGAACTGCTCGCCCGGCGCGTGCGCGCCTTCGATCCGTTCCCGACCGCCTGCACGCGGCATGGCGACACGACGCTGAAGATCTGGCGCGCCCAGGCGCGGGCCGACGGCGGGCGCGCCGCTCCCGGCACGGTGCTGTCGGTTCGACCCGAGGGGGTGGAGATCGCCTGCGGCCGCGGCGCCCTGCTGGTGACCGAGCTGCAACGACCCGGCAGCCGCCGGATGCCGGCAGCGGAGTTCGTCGCCGGTTGGCCGTTGCGCGCCGGCGACCTGCTCTGCCGCTCGCTGCAAGAGAAGCCCGTGCCGTGACGGCCGCGCCGCGGACACCGCCTGGCGGCGAACCGGACGCAACACCAGGCACGGGGCCCGGGCGCGGCAGCCCACTGCGAAGCGACGATGCGCCGCCGTTGGCGGACACTCTGCGTCTTGCCGCGGCGGCATGGACCGCGTTTCGCGGCGGCGATTCGATCGACCGCGCGCTGGCGGCAGCCGCCGCCGCAATCGCCCCGCCGCCGCCTCCGCGAGCAGCCGCGGCTGCGAAAGACATCGCCTACACGGCAGTGCGCCATCTGGCGCTGATCGACGCCATGCTGCGTCGGCTGAGCCATCGCGCACCCGAACCCGCGGTGGCCGGGCTGCTCGCCGTTGCGCTCGGCCAGCTGCTGTCCGATCGCCATGCGGATTACACGGTGGTCGATCAGGCGGTACGCGCCGCCGCGGCGCAGCGGCACACGCGCGCCGCGGGCGGCTTCGTCAACGCCGTGCTGCGCAACGCCCTGCGCCGGCTGCCGGAGCTGAGAACGGAACTGGAGCGCCAGCCGGAGGTGGCATTCAACGCCCCGCGCTGGTGGATCGATCTCGTGCGCGCGGCGGAACCCGGCCGCTTCGCCGAGATCCTGCAACTGCAGCGCCAGCCGCCGCCGCTGGTGCTGCGCGTGAACCAACGCCGCGGCAGCGTGGCCGACTATCTGCAGCGGCTGGGTCGCGAAGGCGTCGCCGCATCGCAGGTCGGGCCGACCGCCGTCTGGCTGCACCGGGCGCTGCCCGTGCACGACATCCCCGGTTTCGAGGCCGGAGAGGTGTCGGTCCAGGACGCCGGCGCGCAGCTGGCCGTGCAGCTGCTGGCGCCGCAGCCCGGCATGCGTGTGCTCGATGCCTGCGCCGCCCCGGGCGGCAAGACGGCGCAACTCGCCGAAACGGCCGACGATCTGGAGATCGACGCGGTTGAAATCGATGCCGTTCGCGCCGAACGCATCGAGGAGAACCTGCGCCGGACCGGCGCCCGCGAGCAGTCGCGGATCAGGCTGCTGGTCGCCGACGCAACCCGGCCCGATCAGTTCGCGCGCGGCCGTTACGCGCGGATCCTGCTCGATGCCCCCTGCACCGCCTCCGGGGTCGTCCGTCGCCACCCGGACATCCCCTGGCTGCGAAGGCCGGCCGATGTTGCGCAATTAGCAACGGTGCAGGCGCGGCTGCTCGATGCGCTGTGGCCGCTGCTGGAGCCCGCTGGTAGATTGCTTTACGTCGTGTGCTCGGTGTTTTCCGAGGAAGGGCCGCGCCAGGCCGAGCGCTTCGTCCAGCGGCACCCCGACGCGCGGCCGGTCGCCCCGCCCGGAACCGGGGCAGTCCAGTTGCGGCTGCCGCCGGCGCAGCGCGGGCCCTGGTCGGAAGGCCTGCCGAGCGTGCATGACGGCTTCTTCTTCGCGATGTTCGAGAAAACGTAGAGCCCGATGCTGCGCGCAGCCGGTCTGGTCCTCGACGGCGCTGCGCCGAACGCATCGTCGATCCGGCGCCTGCTCTGGGCCACGCTGCTGTCGGCCGGCATGCTGCTGGCCTGCGCGCCGGCCGCCGCAGAGCGGATCGAAGTCGCCAGCGCCGAACTGCGGCCGGCGGCCGAAGGCGACGGCATCGAACTGGACGCCACCTTCGACTTCGACCTGCCCTGGACGCTCGAGGACGCGGTCAACGGCGGCGTGCCGCTGTACTTCGTGGTCGAGTTCGAGCTGTACCGCAGCCGGTGGTACTGGTTCGACGAGCGCCGCGCTTCGGCCACGCTCACCTACCGGCTCAGCTACAGCCCGCTGACGCGCCAGTACCGCCTCGCGCGCGGCACGCTGGCGCTGCCCTACGACTCGCTCGGCGCGGCGCTCGCCGG
>CAYLZU010000029.1:0-18945 GCA_964388005.1 uncultured Burkholderiaceae bacterium | reverse complement strand
GCCGGCGGCCGCGCCGAGTACACCCGCGAGTGGAACCTGCTGTCGCGGCCGGCCGCCCGCAGCCCCGACGACGAACCCGATCCCGACAACCGCTGGCGCTGGCGCCCGCACTACCCGCAGTTCCGCTTCCCGCTCGCACCCGGCCGCGCCTGGCAGGGCAAGGCGACGGCCGAAAACCGCGCCACCGGAACCCGCAACGTCCACACCTGCCGTGCCCGCGTGCTCGCCGCGGCAAAGGTCACGGTGCCGGCGGGCGCCTTCGACGTGCTGCCGGTGCGGTTCGAGTCCACCGTCGACAGCGACGACGGCCAGTCGCGGCTTGCCTGGCGCAACGTCGAGACGCTGTACTACGCGCCGCGGGTGAACTTCTTCGCCCGCTACGAGCAGACCGTCACCGGCCCCGACGGCAGGCCGGCGCGCGAGGTCGCGCTCGAACTGACGCAGTACCTGCCGGCAAAGTGAAGCCGCTCGAGGCGCTGCGCGCGCCGCCATCGGTCATCGGGCGGGTCGAAGCGATCATCGTCCGCGGCGATCCGCGGCAGCCGGCGCGGGCCGTCGAGCGCACCCTCGCGCGCGCCGGCATCGGACTGGCCGACGACCGCCTCGGCAGCCGCGGCGCCGCCGAACTGTCGACCCGACAGGCGACGCTGATCCAGCACGAGCACCTGCCGGTGATCGCGCGGCTGGCGCGGGTGCCGGCGGTCGATCCGGCGGCGCTGCGCCGCAATCTCGTCGTCTCCGGCATCAACCTGCTGGCGCTGAAGAACGCGCGGCTGCGCGTCGGCGGCGCGCTGCTCGAACTCGTCGGCCCCTGCCACCCCTGCTCGCGGATGGAAGAAGCCATCGGCCCCGGCGGCTATGCCGCCATGCGTGGCCACGGCGGCATGACCGCGCGCATCCTCGAAGACGGCCCGATCGCCGTCGGCGATGCGGTGTCGGCGCTGGTGGCCGACACCGCCGGCGGCACCGGAGCCGGGCGGTCCCGCTGAGCGGCGCTGCGTCGGGTACCGGACACCCCGGGGCAGCGCGAGAGCAGGCGCGCCGCCACGCGATTTCGACGCGCAGTCGTCGGCACGCCCTGGGCACCCCGAGTCAGGGCAGCGCGAACGGCCGCCCCGGAGCGCGAATCCTTCGAGCCCGGCGAGAAGGCAGTGCAAGGCGCCGCCTCTCGCTCCGATGCGGGAGCGCCGGTTGGCGGCAGCCATTGACCGGGATGCTGCACAACGTATACATTAACGAACACGTAGCCGGGCTAACACCGGAGGGAGAACATGGCCGTGGCGGCACCGACGCCGGCGATCGCGCTCGAGGCGCTGCGCTTCGTCGGCAGCGGGCTCGTGCGGCCGGAGTGCGTGCTGGCGACGGCGCGCGGCGACCTGTACGCGGCCGACTGGCGCGGCGGCGTCGCGCACCTGCATCCGGACGGCTCGCAGACGCTGTATGCGTCCGGCCTTCCCGGCGGCCGGCCGCTGCGCCCCAATGGCATCGCCCTGCGCGCCGACGGCAGCTTCCTGCTCGCCGACCTCGGCGACGAGCTCGGCGGGGTGTTCGCGCTCGACCGCTCCGGCCAGGTGCGGCCGCTGCTGGAGCGGGTCGACGGCGTCGACCTGCCGCCGACCAACTTCGTGCACGAGGACACCGCGGGGCGGATCTGGATCACCGTCAGCACCCGCCATCGCCCGCGCGCCGCCGCCTACCGCGGCGACGTCGCCGACGGCTTCATCGTGCTGCTCGATGCGCGCGGCGCGCGCATCGTCGCCGATGGCCTCGGCTACACCAACGAGGCGCTGGTCAGCCCCGACGGCCGGTGGCTGTACGTGAACGAGACCTTCGGCCGCCGGCTGACCCGCTTCCGGCTCGCCGCCGACGGCTCGCTCGCAGGCCGCGAGACGGTCACCACGTTCGGCCCGGGCACGTTCCCCGACGGACTCGCCTTCGACGCCGACGGCGCGGTCTGGATCACCAGCATCGTCTCCAACCGCGTCATCCGCGTCGATTGCGACGGCCGCCAGCAGCTGATGCTCGAAGACTGCGACCGCGACCATCTTGACCGCTGCGAGCGCGCCTTCGCCGCCGGCACGATGGGTCGCCCGCATCTCGACACCAGCTTCGGCCGCGTACTGAAGAACATCTCCAGCCTCGCCTTCGGCGGCCCTGACCTGCGCACCGCCTACCTTGGCTGCCTGCTCGGCGATCGGCTCGCTTCCTTCGACGCCCCGGTGGCCGGCCATCCGCCGCCGCACTGGACCCATTGACATGAAGCCCCCACGCTCGCGCGCATTGACCGGTCCGCCGCCGCGGCCGGCCCGGAAGGCCACCGCCGACGTGCAGGTCAAGGCTCGAGGCCAGCCTCGCCCTGCAGGCGCGGGCAACGGTTTCGGGCTGCCGGGCGCTGCCAACCCGCGCGCCGCCGCACTGCCGCCGCCCGGCCGCGCCGGCGCGTCGCGCCACCACGACGGCCGCAGGCCCGAGACGGCGGCGCGCACGTCGCTGGTCGAGCAGGCGTATCAGGCGATCCGCGGCCGCATCCTCGACAACGTGTACCCGCCCGGCCATCAGGCGCTGGAAGGCGAACTGGCGGAGCAGCTCGGCATCAGCCGCACGCCGGTGCGCGAGGCGCTGATCCGGCTGCAGAAGGAAGGCCTGGTCGAGGTGGTGCCGCGGCACGGCATGCGGGTGCTGCCGGTGTCGCCGGCCGACATGGCCGAGATCTACGTCGTGCTGTCGGCGCTGGAGAGCGCGGCCGCCGAGGCGCTGGCGGCGCGCAAGCCCGGCGACGACGAGCTGAAGCCCCTGGTGCAGGCAACGCGCGACATGGACCGGGCGCTGAAAGCCGACGATCTCGATGCCTGGGCCGCGGCCGACGAGCGCTTCCACCGCACCCTGGTCGACCTGGCCGGCAACCGCATGCTGAAGGCCATGGTCGAGAACGTCTGGGACCGCGCCCACCGCGCGCGCATGGTGACGCTGCGGATGCGGCCGAAGCCGGTCAATTCGACCCGCGAGCACACGCTGCTGGTCGAGCGGCTGCGCGCCGGCGACGCCCGCGGCGCCCTCGAACTGAACCGCCGGCACCGCGCCCGCGCCAGCGAGGAACTGCTGGCCCTGTTCGAGCGCCTGCGCCTGCGGCAACTCTAGGACCGAAGATGTCGAGCGATTTCCGGATCGTGGTGCTGCCTGGCGACGGCATCGGTCGCGAGGTGATGGACGCCTGCCTGGCGGTGCTGGCGGCGCTGGAGAAGGTGCACGGCGGCTTCCGCCTGCGTTACGAGCAGCACGCCGGCGGCGCGCAGTGCTATGCCGAAACCGGCAACGCGTTCCCGGACTCGGCCATGGACGCCGCGCGCGCCGCCGACGCGATCCTGTTCGGAGCGATGGGCCTGCCGCACGTTCGGTACCCGGACGGCACCGAGATCGCGCCGCAACTGGACCTGCGGGACGAGCTCGACCTGTACGCCGGCGTGCGCCCGATCCGCGCCCTGGCCGGCACGCCGCTGCCGCTGGCCGATCCGCGGGCCGTGACGATCGACTTCGTGATCGTCCGCGAGCAGACCGAGGGCTGGTTCTACGGCCGCCTGCATCCGGACGCCGTGCCCCAGGCGAGCGAGGACGTCGCCTTCGACCTCGGCCGCATCACCCGCCGAGGCTCGCGGCGGCTGTTCGAGTTCTCCTTCGCGCTGGCCGCGCGCCGGCGGGCACGCAATCCCGCCAAGGGCCGCGTCACCTGCGTCGACAAGGCCAACGTGCACCGCGCGCAGGCCCTGATGAACAAGGTGTTCTGGGAGGCGGCGGCGCGCCACCCGGACCTGCCGGCCGACCACTGCTACGTCGACGCGATGGCGCTCAACCTCATCCGCCGGCCGTGGGACTACGACGTCATCGCCACCGAGAACCAGTTCGGCGACATCCTGTCCGATCTCGGCGCGGCGCTGGTCGGCGGCATGGGCATGGCGCCGTCGGCCGACATTGGCGACGAGCACGCGCTGTTCCAGCCGTCGCATGGCTCGGCGCCCGATATCGCCGGCCAGGGCAAGGCCAATCCGACGGCGATGCTGCTGTCGGCGGCGATGATGCTCGACTGGCTCGCGGTGCGGCACGGCGTGGCCGCGCTCGGCGAGGCGGCGTTGCGGCTGGATTCGGCGATCGACCGCGTCTACGCCGAACGGCGAATCCGGCCGTACGAGTTCGGCGGCACCGACGGCACGGCCGCCATAGCCCGCGAGGTGATCGACGTGCTGGTCGGCGACGAGGTGGCAGCGTCGGCGCGCCCGGCCGTCCAGACCGCGACTGCATCGAGCGCCAGCGGGAAGGATGCCCGATGAACGGGCGCACGCGTCCGCTGCGCGTGGCCGCCGTCGGCGCGGGCTACTTCAGCCAGTTCCAGTACCACGGCTGGAACAGCATGGCGCGTGACGGCCTGGTCGAGCTGGTGGGCCTCGCGAATCGCAATCGCGGCCACGGCGAAGCCATGGCGGCGCGGTTCGGCATTCCGCGGGTGTTCGGCGACGTCGGCGAAATGCTCGACACGCTGCGGCCCGACCTCATCGACATCATCACGCCGCCACCGGCGCACCACGGGTTCGTGCGCGCCGCCGTCGAGCGCGGCGTGCCGGCGATCTGCCAGAAGCCGTTCGGGGTCGACTACGCCGATGCGCTGGCGATGACCGAACTGGCCGAAGCCGCCGGTGTGCCCCTGATCGTGCACGAGAACTACCGCTGGGAGCCGTGGTACCGCGAGGCGAAGCGCTTCATCGAGGGCGGCCACCTCGGCACGCTGCACGGGATCGCCTTCCGGCTGCGGCCCGGCGACGGCCAGGGCGCGCGCGCCTACCTCGACCGGCAGCCCTACTTCCAGACCATGCCGCGCCTGCTGGTGGTCGAGACCGCGATCCACTGGATCGACACCTTCCGCTTCCTGATGGGCGAGGTGCAGGCGATCTACGCGCGGCTGCGGCGGATCAACCCGGCGATCGCCGGCGAGGACGCCGGCTGTCTGCTGTTCGAGTTCGACGGCGGCGCCACGGGGCTGTTCGACGGCAACCGCTGCAACGACCACCTCGCCGCCGATCCGCGCCGCACGATGGGCGAGTGCTGGATCGAAGGCAGCCGCGGCGTGCTCCGCCTCGACGGCGAGGCGCGGCTTCATTTCAAGCCGCACCAGGCCGCCGAGCGGGAGCATGCGTACGACCGCGGCCGCGACGACACCTGGGGCGGCGGCGCCTGCGAGTGGCTGCAACGCCACGTCGTCGCCCACCTGACCGAGGGCGCGCCGGTCGAGAACACGGCGCGCGACTACCTCGCCAACCTGAAAGTGCAGGAGGCGGCCTACCGCTCGCACGCGGAGGGCCGCCGCATCGTCATGGACGAGTTCGATCCGCTCGAGCGTCCGATCACCGCGGCCTTCGGGCCGCCAGTTCCGGCCACCGCCGGCGACCACTAGAGAGAAGGGAGAAACCATGTTCCGTCGCATCATCCGCCACGGCATCGTCGCTGCTGTCGCCGCTGCCTTCGCCGCCACCGCCGGCGCCCAGACGGTGCTGAAGTTCAGCCACACCGACCAGCAGGCCGGTGCCCGCCAGGCCGCGGCGCAGCTGTTCGCCAAGAAGGTCGAGGAGCTGACCCAGGGCCGCTACCGGGTGCAGGTGTTCTGCTGCAGCCAGCTCGGCAACGACCCGAAGAACATCGAGCAGCTCGCTCTCGGCGGCATCGACTTCACGGTGTCGTCGACCGGCTCCTACGCGCCGCACGTCGGCACGCTGAACCTGACCATGCTGCCGTATCTCGTCGACAACTATCAGCAGGGCTGGAAGCTGTACGACGAGTCGAAGTGGCTGGCCGATCAGTTCGCCAAGGCGCCGGCGAAGGGCTTCCGCTTCCTCGCCACCTGGGAAGCCGGCTTCCGCAGCATGACCACCAAGGAGCCGCTGAACGGGCCGGCCGACGCCAAGGGCAAGAAGCTGCGCACCTTCCCCAACGAGATGATGCGCTGGACGCTGGAGTCGATGGGCTTCAACGTCCAGATCATGCCGCTGCCCGAGGTCTATCTCGCCATCCAGCAGGGCACGGTGAG
The DNA here is from genome assembly GCA_964388005.1 of uncultured Burkholderiaceae bacterium. GTDB lineage: Bacteria > Pseudomonadota > Gammaproteobacteria > Burkholderiales > Burkholderiaceae_F > JADJWR01. The sequence goes on along the minus strand of CAYLZU010000029.1, from coordinate 12,875 downwards.
CGGCCAGGAGAACCCGGTCGACACGATCTACTCGAACAAGTTCTACGAGGTGGCGCCGAACGTCACCCTGACCAACCACGTCTACAGCCCGATCCCGCTGGCGATTTCCGAGAAGACCTGGCAGAAGCTGTCGCCGGCCGACCAGAAGGCGGTGACGGAGGCGGCCAAGACCGCCGCGATGTTCAGCCGCGACTTCATCAAGAACAACGACGACAACCAGCTGAAGGAAATGGCGAGCCGCGGCGCCAAGGTCAATCGGCCGGCGCTCGAGCCGTTCCGGCAGTCGGTGCAGCCCGTCTACGTCAAGGCCAAGGAGAAGTACGGTGCCGACGTCGACGCCTTCCTGAAGGACGCCGAAGCGGTGCGCAAGTCGGTGAAGTGACCCGCCGCGGGCGCTGGCGCGCGGCCCGACGCGCGCCCGGCGCCCGCCCCAGACCATGCCCGGACTGCTTCCTCCCGCCCCGCCGGAACCGGCGCCGCTGCGCTGGCTCGGCTCGACGGTCGACTGGGCGATCGTCGCCCTCGGCGGGTCGCTGGTGCTGATCGTGTTCGCCAACGTGGTCATGCACCAGCTCGACTACGACATTTCCTGGACCACCGAATTCGGCGAGTTCGTGATGGTGTGGACCTCCTTCCTCGGCGCCGCCGCCGCCGCGCGGCGGCGCGGCCACATGGCGATCACGGAGCTGCGCGACCTCGCCGCAGGCAGCCCCGGCCGTGTGCTGCGGCTGGCGATCGAGCTGACGGTGGCCGCCGTGCTGGTGATCCTGCTGTGGTACGGCACCACGATCGTCCGCGCGAGCTGGGGCAATATCCTGACCGTGCTCGACTGGCCGATGGCCTGGCAGTACATGGCCCTGCCGGTGGGCTCGGCGATCGCCCTCGTCTACGTGCTGCGCGACCTGGTCGTGCTCGCGCGCGGCGGCACGCTGGAGCCCTCGCCCGAGAACGTCTCGTGATCATCGTCTTCATCACGCTGGTGTTCTTCGCGCTGGCGCTCGCCGGCCTGCCGCTGGTGTACTCGCTGCTGCTGACCACCTTCGCCACGCTGTGGTGGTACGGCCTGACGCACCCGATCGAGACCATCCTGCTCACCTACATCGGCGGCGTCGAGCCGTTCGTGCTGATCGCGGTGCCGCTGTTCATCGTCGGCGGCGAACTGATCTCGCGCGGCGGCGTCGGCCGGCGCATCGTCGATTTCGCGCATACCCTGTTCGGCTTCCTGCCCGGCGGTCTGGGCGTGGTGACGGTCGCCGCCTGCCTGCTGTTCGGCGGCGTCTCCGGCTCGGCGATCGCCGGCTCGGCGGCGATCGGCACGGTGATGATCCCGGCCATGGTCAAGCAGGGCTACTCGCCCGGCTTCGCCGCGGCGCTGGTCTCGGTGGCCGGCACGCTGGCGGTGATCATCCCGCCGTCGATCCCGCTGCTGGTGTTCGGCTTCGTCTCCGGCGCCTCGGTGCGCGACCTGTTCTTGGCCGGCGTCGTGCCGGGAGTTCTGTTCGGCATCGGCCTGATGGTGGTGTGCGTGCGCTACGGGCTGGCCACCGGCTGCGACCGCGGCGGCGAGCGCGCCTCGCTGCGCCAGATCTGGACCGCGTTCGTCGCCGCCTTCCCGGCGCTGCTGATGCCGCTCGTCATCCTCGGCGGCATCTGGTTCGGCATCTTCACCCCGACCGAGGCGGCGGCGGTCGCCGTCGTCTACGGGCTCGTCATCTCGATGTTCTTCTACGGCGACATCGGCTGGCGCGAGCTGCCGGCGCTGGTGCTCAGGGCGTTCGTCACCAGCGCCGTGGTGATGGTGGTCATCGGCGCCACCGCGGCGCTGGCCTGGGTGATCACCGTCGAGCAGGTCCCGGTGCTGGTCACCGAGTGGGTCAGGGAGGTCACCGACAGCCGCTGGATGTTCCTGCTGCTCGCCAATCTGGCGATGCTGCTGCTCGGCATCTTCATCGAGCCGCTGCCGGCGCTGATCCTCACCGCGCCGCTGTTCGTGCCGCTGGCGCAGGCCTTCGGCGTCGACCTGGTCCACCTCGGCCTGATCATGACCTGCAACCTCGCCATCGGCCTGTACACGCCGCCGGTGGGCGGCACGCTGTTCGTCTCGGCCAGGCTGGCGCAGGTGGGCATCGGCAAGGTCTCGTACGCGCTGATCCCGATGTTCGTGGTGACGCTGGTGGTGCTGTTCCTGATCACCTACATCGAGGCGCTGCCGATGGGGCTGGTGTGGCTGCTGCGCTGAACATCGGGGACGGCCGGGAGACAGGCTCATGACCCTGCTCGGCTGCATCGCCGACGACCTGACCGGCGCCACCGACGTCGCCGTGACCTTCAGCCGCGAGGGGCTGTCGGTGATCCAGGTCAACGGCGTGCCCGACGCCGCGCTCGAGGTCGCCCACGCCGATGCGATCGTGGTGGCGCTGAAGTCGCGCACGATCGCCGCCGCCGAGGCGGTGGCGCAGTCGCTGGCGGCGGCTTCCTGGCTGCGCCAGCGCGGCGCCGCGCGGATCTACTTCAAGGTCTGCTCGACCTTCGACTCGACCCCGGCCGGCAACATCGGCCCGGTGGCCGACGCGCTGGCCGACGGCGCCGGCGCGAATCTGAACGTGGTGACTCCCGCCTATCCGCGCAACGGGCGCACCGTCTACCAGGGACACCTGTTCGTCGGCGAGGCGCTGCTGTCGGACACCGGCATGCGCAACCACCCGCTGACGCCGATGACCGACAGCAATCTGGTGCGCGTGCTGCAGGCGCAGACGCCGCATCGCGTCGGCCTGCTGCCCTGCGCCGTGGTGGCGCAGGGGCAGGAAGCGATCCGGCATCGGCTCGATGCGCTCGCGCGCGAGGGCGTGCGGCACGTGATCGCCGATGCGATCGACGACGCCCACCTGCACGCGCTGGGGCGGGCGCTGCGGCCGCAGTGGCTCGCCACCGGCGGCGCCGGGCTCGCCGCCGGCATCGCCGCCGCGCTGCGGGGCGAGGCGCGGGGCGCCGCCGCCACGGCGATCCAGTGGCCGCGCGGGCCGGGCGCGATCCTCGCGGGCAGCTGCTCGGCCGCGACCCTGGAACAGCTGGCCGCGCTCGGCGATGCGCTGCCGCGGCGCCAGCTCGACCCGCTGCAGCTCGCCCGCGACCCCGGCGAAGTCGCGGCGGCGATCGACTGGGCACGCCGCCACCTCGGCGCGCGGCCGGTCCTGATCTACGCCTCGGCACCGCCGGACGAGGTGGCGGCGGCCCAGGCGGCGCTTGGCCGCGAGCGGGCGGCACAACTCGTCGAAGAGGCGCTGCGCACGATCGCCGTCGCTCTCGCCGAAAGCGGAGTCGATCGCTTCGTCGTCGCCGGCGGCGAGACCGCCGGCGCCGTGGTCGAGGCGCTCGGCGTGCGGGCGCTGGCGATCGGCCCCGAGATCGCGCCCGGCGTGCCCTGGACCCGCGCCGCCGACGGCAGGCCGTTCGCGCTGGCGCTGAAGTCCGGCAACTTCGGCGGCCCCGACTTCTTCCGCCGCGCGTTCGAGCTTGCGCCGTGAAGCATCGCCGCCGATGAACGAGACCGCCGCCCGCGACACGATCGTGCGCATCGCCCGCTCGATGTTCGAGCGCGGACTGACGCACGGTTCGACCGGCAACATCAGCGTCCGCGTCGACGGCGGCTGGCTGATGACGCCGACCGGATCGAGCTTCGGCGACCTCGACCCGGCGCGGCTGTCGAGGCTCGACGCCGAGGGCAGCCACGTCGGCGGCGATGCGCCGACCAAGGAGGCGTTCCTGCACCGCGCAATGTACGGCGAGCAGCCACGCTTCGCCGCCGTGGTGCACCTGCACTCGACGCACTCGGTCGCGGTGTCGGTGCTCGATGACGTGAAGCCCGAGGACGTGCTGCCGCCGCTGACCGCCTACTACGTGATGCGCATCGGCCAACTGCCGCTGGTGCCTTACTTCGCGCCGGGCGACGCGGCGCTTGCCGACGCGGTGCGCGGCTACGCCGGCCGCCATCACGCGCTGCTGCTCGCCAATCACGGCCCCGTCGTCGCCGGCACCTCGCTCGCCGCCGCCGCGGATGCGATCGAGGAGCTCGAAGCCACCGCCCGGTTGTACCTGCTGCTGCGGCACGAGCGCACGCGCGTGCTGACCGCGGCGCAGGTCGCCGAACTGCGCCGGCGCTTCCCGGGTTGACCGCCGCGATGGACTACGTGGTCGTGGTCGAGTTCGAGATCGATCCACGGTATGTGGACGCCTTCCTGCCGCTGATGCGCGAGAACGCGCGGCTGTCGCGCGAACTGGAGCCGGGCTGCCGGCAGTTCGACGTCTGCACCGATCCGGCGCGGCCGAACGCGGTGTTCCTGTACGAGCGTTACGGCGACCGCGCCGCCTTCGAGGCGCACCTGGCGAGCAGCCACTTCCTCGCCTTCGACGCCGCTGTGCGCGGCATGATCGCCGCCAAGTCGGTGCGGACCCTGCAGCGCGTCGATCCCGGCTGACAGCGCCGCCGCAGCGGATGCCGCGGCGGCTCGATCCCGGCCGAAGGCGCGGTCAGGCGCCTGCCAGGGCCGCCTGCGGCTGCGCCACCGGCAGGCGCTTGTGCACCTCGGCGACCACCGCCTCGGGCGTGATGCCGAAGTGGCGGAACAGCTCGGCTTCCGGCCCGGAAGCGCCGAAGCTGCTCATGCCGACGAAGCCGCCGTCCTCGCCGACGAAGCGTTCCCAGCCGAGCTTCACCCCCGCCTCGACGGCGACGCGCGCGGTGCCGCGGCCGATGATGTCGGCCTGGTAGCCGGCATCCTGCTGCTCGAACAGTTCCCAGCAAGGCACCGAGATGACCGCGGTCGGCACGCCCTGCGACTGAAGCATCTGCCGCGCCTGAAGCACGATCGACACTTCGGAGCCCGAGGCGAACAGCGTCGCCCGGCGGGCGCCGCCGCCGGGCTCGGCCAGCACGTAGGCGCCGCGGGCACAAAGGTTCTCGTCGGAGGCGTCGCCGCGCACCGGCGGCAGCGGCTGCCGCGAGTTGACGATCGCCGTCGGCGAACGCCGGTTGGCCAGCGCCAGCTGCCAGCACTCGGCCGCCTCGACCGCATCGCAGGGGCGCATCAGGGCGAGATTCGGCATCGCCCGCAGCGAGGCCAGGTACTCGACCGGCTGGTGCGTCGGGCCGTTGCGGCCGATGCCGATCGAGTCGTGGCTGAAGACCCAGATGACCGGCAGCGACATCATCGCCGACAGCCGCATCGCATGGCGCATGTAGTCAGAGAAGACGAGGAAGGTCGCGCCGTACGGCACCACGCCGCCGTGCGCGGCCATGCCGTTCATCATCGCCCCCATGGCGTGCTCGCGCACGCCGTAGTGGATGTAGCGGCCGCCGCGGTTTTCGGCGGTGAACGGCCGCATGTCGCGCTTGTGCTGGGTGGCCGCCTCGAGATCGGGCGCGCCGCCGACCAGTTCCGGGATCGCGTGCGACAGCACCCGCGCGATCTCGCCGGAGGAACGCACGGTCGGCTGCGTCGGCGCGCTCTTCGCCGCTTGGCGCTTGTACTCGAGCAGCGCCGCTTCCCAGCCCGGCGGCAGCTCGCCGCGCATCAGCCGCTCGAATTTCTCCCGCTCGCCCGGCGCCAGCGCCTCGACCCGCGCCTGCCACGCCTGCCGCTCCCGCGCGCCGCGCTGCCCGGCCCGCCGCCACTCGGCGACGATCGCCGGCGGGATCTCGAACGGCGCGTGCGGCCAGCCCAGATGGGCGCGCGCCGCGGCGCAGTCCTCGGCGGTGAGCTTGCCGCCGTGGGCGACCCGCTGGCCCTGGATCCGCGGCACGCCGAAGCCGATCGTCGTATTGCACTGGATCATCGACGGCCTCGGGTCGGCCCTGGCGGCGGCGATGGCCGCCGCCACCGCGTCCTGGTCGTGACCGTCGCACTCCAGCACATGCCAGCCGGCGCAGGCGAAGCGGGTGCGATAGTCCACGGAAACGGCCTGCGCCACCGCGCCGTCGTCGGTCATCCCGTTGGCGTCATAGAGCAGGATCAGGCGCCCGAGGCGCAGATGGCCGGCGAGCGAGACGATCTCGTGGCCGATGCCCTCCATCAGGCAGCCGTCGCCCGCCAGCGCGTAGGTGTAGTGATGGACGATGTGGTCGCCGAACTCGGCGTTGAGCATTGCCTCCGCCACCGCCATGCCGGCGGCGTTGGCGATGCCCTGGCCCAGCGGCCCGGTGGTCGTCTCCACACCGTGCCCGGGCGCGTACTCGGGATGACCCGGCGTGTGCGAGCCGAGCTCGCGGAAACGCCTGATCTGCTCGATCGGGAACGCCTCGTAGCCGGCCAGGTGCAGCAGGGCGTAGATCAGCATCGAGCCATGGCCGCTGGACTGAACGAAGCGGTCGCGGTCCGGCCAGCGCGGCGCCGCTGGGTCGAACTTCAGGTGGCGCGTGAACAGCGCCGTGCAGATGTCGGCGGCGCCGAGCGGCGTGCCCGGGTGGCCGTCGCCGGCGCGGGCAATCGCGTCCATCGCCAGGAAGCGGATCGCGTTGGCCAGTTCGCGGGGAGTGGGGGTCATGGCGTGGGTTCCGTCGTTGACGTGCCCTCAGAGCAGCGTATGCAGGTAGGCGAGGGTGCGGGCGGCGTTCTTCTGCTGCCTGAGCTCGGCCAGCGGCGCCGCTTCGATGCGGCGGCCGATCTCCTCCAGCCTTCGCGTCAGCCGCGCCGCGGTGGCGAAGAACTCGACCGGCTCCATCTCCTTCGGCACGATGTCGAAGGTGAACCAGTCGTCGTAGCCGAGGGCGCGCAGCGTGTGCAGCACCTCGACCGTCTCCCAGGTGTGCACCGCGCCGGGCAGCAGATCCCAGTCGGCGCGGCCGTCGTTGTCGTTCAGGTGGACGTAGAACAGCCGCTTCGCCTTCGCCAGCAGCGCCGCCGACTGGGCGGCGTTCTCGTTGGCGAACAGCGCGTGGCCGACATCGAGGGTGACGCCGAGGTTGTCGCGGCCGACGATCTGGCAGAAGGCCGCCGTCTCGCCGGCGGTGCCGAGCAGCGAGCGCACGCGCGGCTCGCTGATCTTGTACTCGATGCACACCTGGAAGCGCGGGTTGTGGTCGGCGATGCGGGCGTAGCACTCGGCGGCGGAGTCGTAGGCGCGCGCGAAGTCGAGCTCGAAGGCGTAGTCGATGCCGTCGTTCAGCGGGCAGTTGGTCACCCGCGGCGCGCCGATCTCGATCGCCGCGTCGATGCAGCGGCGGAAGTCGTCGACCGCCTCCTGCCGCTCGGCGCTGCTCGTCGACGACCAGGCGCCGCGCAGCCAGCGGTCGGGGCGCACCGAGGCGAAGTTCACCGCCGCCACGCCCAGCCGGTTGCGCGCCAGCGCCGCCTTGACCGCCGGCAGGTCGGCGAGATCGCCGGGGTAGCGCAGTTCGACACCGTCGCAGCCTTCGGTGCGGCCGGCCATGTCGAGGATCTCGACGATCGTGCGCGGCTGCTGGTAGCTCAGGAAGCGGTTGCGGGTCTGGCCCATGAACAGGGTGAGGATCGCGAGGCGCGCCATCGGTCGGCTCCGTCGGTCAGCGGGTTCAGAACGCGCCCTGCACCACGTTGACCGGGGTGCCCTGCGCGAAGCGTTCGAGGTTGTCGATCAGCTGCTCGGCCAGCGCCTGCTGCGCTTCGAGGCTGGCCCAGGCGATGTGCGGCGTCAGGATGAAGTCGGGCCTGGCGGCGAGCCGCATGATCGTGCTGTCGGCCGGCGGCGGCTCGGGCGTGGCGACGTCGAAGGCGGCGCCGGCCAGCAGCCCTTCGTCGAGCGCGCGCTCGAGGTCTTCCTCGACGACGATGCCGCCGCGGGCGGCATTGACGAGGATCGGCCGCCGCTTCATGCGGCGGAACTCGGGCAGGCCGAGCATGGCCTGCGTCTGCGGCAGCAGCGGGCAGTGCAGGCTGATGACGTCGGCCGTCTCCAGCACCTCGTCGAACGGCGTGTACAGCGGGCCGAGCCCCTGGCTGCCCTTGTGCGCGGCGAACATCACGTTCATGCCGAAGGCGCGGCCGAGTGTGGCCACGCCCTGGCCGAGCGCGCCCTCGCCGATGATCCCGAGCGCGGCGCCGTGCAGTTCGCGGATCGGGTGGTCGTGGAAGCAGAACTGGCGCGCCGCCTGCCAGCGGCCGGCGCGGACGTCGTCGCGGTAGGCGAGCAGACTGCGGCGCAGGGCCAGGATCAGCGCAAAGACGTGCTCGGCGACTGTGCGCACCGCGTAGCCGCGCACGTTGCACACGACGATGCCGCGGCTGCGGCAGCAGTCCTTGTCGACGCAGTCGGTGCCGGTGGCGGCGATCGCCACCAGCTGCAGGTCGGGCAGGCGTTCGAGGGCGTCCCGGCGCAACGGCACCTTGTTGTTGACGACGATGGTGGCGCCGGCGAGCCGTTCGACGACCTGCGCCGGCTCGGTGCGCTCGTACTCGGTCCAGCGGTGCGCGAACCCCGGGCGGCGCAGGCGAACGCCCGGGGCCAGGGTGGCGCGGTCGAGGAAGACGATGTCGTGCATGCAGGCGCCCGCCGGACGGCTCGCGCGGGCAGGAGCGACCCCGCGCGCTTCAGTGCATGCTACAACGTATACGTTATTGCATGGATTGATTGCGATCAAGCGCGGCGACGGGCTGCCGCGCCGGCGGCCCGCGGGGCCGCGGCGCCGGCCGCGGCCGGCTCAGGACGGGCCCGGACCGGGGGCGCCCGAATTCCCGCCGGCGGTAGCCGCGACGCGCCCGGCCACCGGATAGATCGGGTCGGTGTAGCCGGGCGTGGAAGCGTGCCCGGCGGGCACGAGGCCGCTGACGAATGCCTCGTCCTCGGCCGAGAACTCGACCGCCATCGCGTCGAGATAGATCCGCCACTGCGCCATTGTTCGCGGGCCGCCGATCAGGCCGTGCACGAGCCGGTTGTTCCACACCCACGCCAGCGCCAGTTGCGCCGCCGACAGTCCCCGCCGGCCGGCGTACTCGGCCAGGCGCTGCGCCAGCGCCAGCGACTCGGCGCGGAACTCGGTCTGCATCAGCCGACGGTCTGCCCGCGCCGCCCGCGTGCCGTCCGGCGGCGCGGCGCCGGGCGGATACTGGCCGCTGAGCACGCCGCGGGCGAGCGGGCTGTAGACAACCGCCGCCAGGCCGTAATGGGCACAGCACGGCAGCAGCTCGGCCTCGATGGTCCGGGTCATCGCGTTGTACGGGGGCTGGCAGGCGATCGGCCGCGGCGCGCCCATCGCGCGGCAGGCCTCGACCAGGCGGGCGACGCGCCAGGCGCGGAAATTGGAGACGCCGAAGTAGTGAATGCGGCCGCGCTCGACCAGCGACGCCAGCGCCGCCACCGTCTCCTCGACCGGGGTCGTCTCGTCGTCGCGGTGCAGGTACAGCAGATCGATCCAGTCGGTGCCGAGCCGCTTCAGGCTGGCATCGACCGCCCGCAGCAGGTGGCGCCGCGAAAGGCCGCGGTCATTGGGACCGTCGCCGGTCGGATTGGCCGCCTTGGTGGCGAGCACCCAGCGCTCGCGGTCGGCGGCGATCAGCCGGCCGACGATGCGCTCGGACTCGCCGCCGGCATAGGTGTCGGCGGTGTCGATCGCGCAGACCCCGGCCTCGCGCGCGGCGTCGACTATGCGCGCCGCCTCGGCTTCTTCGGTCCGGTCACCGAACATCATCGCGCCCAGCCACAGGCGCGGGGCCTTCAGGCCGCTGGCGCCTAGGGGCGGATAGGTGATCGCGGGCTCGGCCATCGGCATCTCCTCCTGTGGTCTGCCGAGGCTACTGCATCGGCGCCGATCGGCCGCGACCGATGCCGGCGTCGCGCAGGAACTGCGCGCACAGATCCGCCAACGGCGGTCCGCCGCTGGCGCAGTAGGCGTGGCCGCCCGGACCGCCGCTCCACTGGTGACCGAGTCCGGGAACATCGATCCGCCGCAGCCGCAGGGTGCCGTCGCTGCGGTAGTCGGTGACCCTCACCTGCTGCGCGCCGGCAGCCTCGATGCGCTCCACCCCCAGTCCCTCCCGCGCCAGCGAGGCAAGCACCTGCTGCTGCAGCTGCTCGGCGCACTGCGGGTTGACCACCTCGTCGTCGGTGCCCTGGATGATCGCCAGCGGCGCACAGGCGCCCAGCCTCGCCTCGAGCGCCGTCACCGGCGGCAGCCGCAGGCCGCGCTTCATCACGTCGCGCGGATCCTGCAGGTTGTGGCCGCCGAGCAGCGGCGGCGCGGCGATCACCGCCACGGCGTGAATCCGGTCGGCGAGATGAAAGGCGAGCAGCGCCGCCAGCCCGCCGCCCGCGGAGAGGCCGACTGCCGCCACCGCCCCGGGCTGCACCTGCACGCGGGCGGCCGCATCGTCGAGCATCGCCCGGATCACGCGCAGCTCGCCGTCACCGCGCTGCGCCTGCGGCAGGAACCAGTTCCAGCAGCGGTAGGGATTGGCGAGCCGCCGTTGCTGCGGGCACAGCAGCCGCAGTCGGGCGCGATCGGCGAGCTTCGTCAGGCCGGCGGCAAACGCGAAGCCGAGCGCGCGCTGTCGGCAACCGTGCAACACCAGGAGCAGCGGCGCTGCTTGGTCGTCCCCGAGGTCCGGCGGCGCGTACAGGCCGTAGCGCCAGGTGTGGGACGTGAACGGTCCGAAGACGCCGAGCACGCCGGCGACGGCCACGCGCCCTGGCCGCCACTGGCCGCGCCACAGCCCCAGCCTTACCGCCAGCCAGGTGCGCAGGCGGAGCAGGCGATCGGCGAGCCAGCGGAACATCGCGGCAAGCTAACACGCGCGCGGTGACGCCCAGGCCGGACAGCCGCACACGCAGGCCGACGGAAACCGTGGCGACCTCAGGCTGCGCGACCGATCCGGGCCGACGATGCGCACCAAGCGTGCGCCCGGCCGTTCAGATCAACTCGAATCCGGCGAGCGGCACGATTCTGCCGGCAGCACGCGCATTGCGCAGGTGCCGATCGTCCGCTTCGCGCATCAGCTCAGCGATCACCGCGCTCTTGTTCTTCCCTTCGAAGGCAGAGTTGACGTCGTCCCTGACGTCGTCCGGCACGCTGAAGTTGACGGTCGCCATGACAGATCCCTGTTGAACGTTTCAACAAAGCCAGCCGAGGCGGCGAGCCGCGGCGAGGAGACTTGCCCCTGGGCCTGCGGTCGCGATCGACCTCGCGCAGGGGTCCCGGGACGTTCGATCGAATCGCGCCGGCCGCCGTCTCGCGCCGCCGGTCGATCGGCGATACTTCCCGCCGGCCCGTCCCGGCGGCTGCCCCGCGCATGACCTTCGCCCGCACCAAGATCCAGCCGCCGAAGCAGCGGGCGGAGTTCGTCGAGCGTGGCCAGATGCAGCCGCGGCTGGCCGCCGCGCTGGCCTCGCAGCGCCTGGTGTTGCTCGCCGCGCCGGCCGGCTACGGCAAGACCTCGGCGCTGGCGCACGCACTCTCCCGGCTGCCGCCGCAGCACGCGGTGGCGTGGATCTCGGCCGATGCCGGCGACGACCTGCAGCGGCTGCTCGACTGCCTGGTCACCGCGCTCGAACCCATCGACCCGCCGTGGCGCACCGCGCCGGAGGCGCTGGTCGCGCGCGCCGGCCGCGCCTCGGCCGACGAGCAGCGCGAACTCGCCGCCGAGCTCATCAACACGCTCGACGCCTGCGAGGTGGCCCACGGCGTGATCGTCTTCGACGACGTGCACCGGGTCGACGACGCCGCGTTCTTTTCTTTCCTCGACCTGCTGGTCGAGCGCCTGAGCCCGCGCTGGACCGTCGCGCTCACCGCGCGCAGCGACCCGCCGCTGGCGCTGGCCCGGCTGCGCGCCCGCGGCGAACTCGCTGAGTTCCGCCAGCTGCAGTTGCAGTTCGCCCGCGACGAGGCGCGCCGCCTGGCGCTCGACGCCGGCCTCGACGCCACGCTCGCCGATCGCCTGTTCGAGCGCACGCAGGGTTGGCCGGCCGGGCTGCGGATCGCCATCAGCGTTGCCCAGGGCGCGGCCGGAGCCGCCCGCCTGCTCGATGCGCAGCAATGGCTGCGCGCCGCCGACCGGCCGCTGTTCGACTATCTGGTGAGCGAAGTGCTCGACCAGTTGCGGCCGGAACTGCGCGAGTTCCTGCTGCGCACCAGCGTGCTGGCCGACCTCGACCCCACGCGCTGCGCCCAGGTGACGGGCAGCGACGCCACGGCGCTGCTCGACGAGATCGAGCGCCTGGGCCTTTTCACCTCGGTGGTCGACGCGCCGGCGCTCACGTTGCGCCTGCACGACCTGTTCCGCGACGCGCTCGCCAACCGGCTGCGCATCGAGCGCCCCGACACCTGGCGCGAGTGCCTGCTGCGCGCCGCCGAAGGCGAGTTCGACCCGGTGCGCAAGCAGGCGCTGCTGCTGGATGCCGGGCACGAGGCCGAGGCAGCGAAAGCGCTGCTGGAGGCCGCGCCGATGATGAACCTCGGCGGCGCGGCGTCGACGCTGCTGCGGCTGTGCGCGGCGTTTCCGCCCGCCTTCGCCGCCGCCAGCCCGGAGCTGCAGCGAGTGCTGGGCCTCACCAAGCAGACGATCTGGCAGTTGAGCGACGCCGAACGCCACTATGAGCGGGCACTCAGCCTCTACCAGGCGCGCGGCGACGAGGCCGGCGCCCGGCTCGCGATGGTGCGCCGCGCCGCCGTGCTGGTGCCGCTCGGCCGCCTGGAGCAGGCGGCGGCGCTCATCGATGCGACGCGCGCCACGACGAGCACCGACTACGAACTGCGGATGATCGCCGCCACCGCCGAACTGTGGCTCGCACTCGAGCGCTGCGAGTTCGACCGCGTGGCCGAGCGCTTCGACGCCGTGCTGCAGCTGCAGTTGACCAGGGACCGCCTCGAAGACTGGCAGACGATCCCGCCACCGCGCGTGACCGCCGCCCGC
>CAYLZU010000028.1:12943-19501 GCA_964388005.1 uncultured Burkholderiaceae bacterium | reverse complement strand
CGACGGCGGCCGGCCGGGCACTGCTCGGCCGCGTCGACGAGGCACCGCCTTACCCCGGCGCCAAACCGCACCTGCTCGTCGCCGAGGCGCTCGACGATGCGGCCCTGATGTCGACGCTGGTGCGAGTCACCGCCGAGGAGCTGCCGGCGCCGCGGCCGAAGCGGCGGACTCGCTGACCGCGGCTTGCCGCCGTAGCCACTTCGCGCGACCGACCCGCGGCCGAAGACTGCGGAAGGTGGCGGGCAGGTTCGGCTAGCATCGCGGCCGTTTTGCTCTGGAAGGAGAAACGCGATGAGGCTGCGCCTGCTGATCGGGCTGTTCGCTGCGCTGGTTTCGGCGTCCGCGCTCGCGCAGTGGCGGCAGTTGCCGGGGCTGGCCTCCGACGTCGGCGTCGGCCCGCGCGACCAGGCGTGGGCGGTCGGCGTCGAGCGCGTCGCCGGCGGCCACCCGATCTACCGCTGGAACGGCAGGGACTGGGAGCGCGTCGATGGCGGCGCCGTTCGCGTCGACGTCGATGCGCAGGGTCGGCCGTGGGTGGTCAACGATGCCGGCGAGATCCTGCGGCAGGAGCGCGGACGCTGGAACCGGCTGCCGGGGCTCGCGCGCGACATCGGCATCGGTGCCAACGGCGCCGTGTGGGCCGTCGGGGTCGAGCGGGTCGACGGCGGTCACCCGATCTTTCGCTGGAATGGCCGCGACTGGGACCGTGTCGACGGCGGCGCGGTCGCGATCGACGTCGATCCCCAGGGTCGGCCATGGGTCGTCAACGACCGCGGCGACGTGCTGCGGCTCCTGCGTGGCCGCGACTGGGAGCGGTTGCCGGGCAGCGGCACGGCGGTGACCATCGACCGCAGCGGCACTGCCTGGCTGCTGGGAACCGATCGCGTCGACGGCGGCTACTCGGTGCACCGGTGGACCGGGCGCGACTGGCGTCGAGTGCCCGGCGGCGCGGCGGCCATCGCGGCGGGCCAGACCGTTTGGCTGGTCAACGACCAGGGCAGCGTCTTCCGCCAGGAAGGGCGTTCCGACGGCGGCGGTTACTGATCGGGCCGGGCGTCTCACCCGGCCGGCGTCGGTCAGACGAGCGGCCGGCTGACCCAGGAGTGCACCGGCACCGCGGCGGCGAGGTCGCCGCCGCCTTCGAGCAGCGCCGGCGGCTCCGAGGCCGCGTCGGCGGCGATGGTGAGCAGGAACACCCCGTCGCGCCGCCACCATCCGGGAAACACGGCGCCGCCGCGCGCGCTGACGGTCATCGCCGCCCAGCCGTCGGCGCGGCGGGCGGTGTCGTAGTCGACCTCGACCTCGCGCGTATCGGCGCGCAGGCCGACCTTCAGCACCTTCAGCGCCGCCTCCTTGGCCGACCAGATCAGGTTGGCCGCTTCGTCGCGCGGCGGCCCCGCCGGCAGCCGGCGCACGGCGTCGCGTTCGGCGGCGGTGAAGAAGTCCTCTACGAAGGCACTGCTGCGCGGCTCGACGATCTCGAGATCGATGCCGAGCGGGCCGCGCGTGATTCCGGGCGCGCCGACCAGGCATACCGCCCAGCCGGCGCGGTCGCTGATCGACACCTCGATCGGCGCCGGCCGGCCGTCGACCAGCACGAAGGGCGCGCCGCCCGGATGGTTGCCGATCTCGAGCGCCGCCAGCGCCGCCGCCGTGGCCTCGCGGCCGAGCATCGTCGCCAGCGCGCGCTTGGCGGTGTAGCGGCGGGTGAGGAATTCGACGTGGCGCTTGGTGTAGCGGATGCCGCCGAGCACCGCCTGCTCGCGCGGCGACAGCCAGGCCGCGCCGGAGGGAATCTCGTGCTCGCCGTGGGCCAGCCACCTCATGGAAGCATTCTGCCAGCGGCGGGCGCGCCGTCGCGGAAGGCCCGCGCGCTTGCCGCGGCACGAGTCGTGGGTCAACATCACGGACCGTTGCGGAGCCCGCGCATGAGAAAGCCGCTGAAGTTCATCCACACCGTCGCCACCGCCGTGCTCGTCGGCGCGCTGGCGCTGCAACTGGTGATCGCCTATCGCCACGGCAGCGCGCTCGCCTCCGGCGATGCCGCGATCGCCGGCACGCGCCTGCTGATGGCCGACGTGGCCCGCTGGATCACGACACCGTCGATGGCGGTGGTGGTCGTCAGCGGGCTGCTGCTGATGGGACTGAACGGCACCTTCAACTCCGCCGGCTGGGTCTGGGCCAAGGCGCTGATCGGCCTGCTGCTGGTCAAGGGCGTGATCACGCTGGTCGACCCGGCGGCGCGCGAGATCGCGACGATGGTAGTGACCGGGGCCGCCGCGGGTGATGCCCAGGCGCCGGCGGAGCTGGCGCGGATGGCGCGGATGGAACGCGGCGGCGCGTGGGTGGCCCTGCTGCTGTGTCTGGCGGCCATCGCCTTCGGCGTGTGGCGGCCGCGGTTCTCGCTGGCCGGCCGTCGCGCCTCGCCGGCGACATCCGCAGTCGGCGGCGACGGTGCCGGAGAAGCGGCGCGTTGAACTGCCGTCCGGGTGGTGCCCACGCCGGTAACGTCCGCCGCGCCGGAGCGCCGCCCTCTTCGCGCGCCTACCTGGTCGAACGCTTGGGCTGATCCCGCCGCACAGTGACGCACTGGCCGCGCAGAGACGTGGCGCGCAGCGCGCGGATCGCGTCCTCGGCGATGTGGTCGGAGACCTCGACCAGCGAGAAGCGCTCCTCGATCTCGATGGCGCCGATCTCGCGCGCGCTGACCCCGGCTTCATTGGCGATGGCGCCGACGAGATCCGCCGGTCGCAGCCCGGCATTGCGGCCGGCGCCGACGAAGACGCGCACCATCGCCGGCGCGCGCCCCGGCGGCGCGCGTTTGCCGGCGGGCTTGTGCCGGATCGGCGCGGCCGCGGCGCCCGGTGCCGCGCCGCCCCGCCCGTCGCCGCGCCCGCTCGCGACGCGCCCGTCACGAATCGCGCTTCGGGGCTGCCTGCCCTTCTTCGGCCACGGCTCGCGCGCGGCGCGCAGATCGATCGCCGGGATGTGTTCCTCGTCGTGCGCGGCGTCGGCCTGCAGCGCCTGGTGCGCCAGCTTCACCGCCGCGGCGGCGACGTCCAGGGCATCGAACTCGCTCGCCAGCGCATCGGTGACAACGCGGTAGCCGTCGAGGTCGCCTTCTTCGAGCGCCGTGCGCAGGGCGCCGCGGGTCATGTCGAGCCGCCGGGCGCGCACGTCCATCGGCGTCGGCACGGTGGCGACATCGATCTTCTGCTTGGTGAGGCTCTCGATGTTGCGCAGCAGCCGGTGCTCGCGCGGCTCCACCAGCGTGATGGCGACGCCCCCGCGCCCCGCGCGGCCGGTGCGGCCGATGCGGTGCACGTAGCTCTCGGGCGAGGCCGGCACGTCGAAGTTGACCACGTGCGACAGGTGCTCGACGTCGAGCCCGCGCGCGGCCACGTCGGTGGCCACCAGCAGGTCGGTGTTGCCCGCGCGCACGCGCTTCATCACCCGGTCGCGCTGGTCCTGGGTCAGGCCGCCGTGCAGCAGTTCCACCTGGTAGCCGCGGCCGCGCAGCTTCTCCGCCAGTTCGTCGACCTCGGTGCGGGTGCGCGCGAACACCAGTGCCAGCGTCGGCGCCTCGAGGTCGAGCACGCGCCCGAGCGCCGCCACCTTGTGCGCGCGCTGCACGATGTACGCGGTCTGGCGCACGCGCGGCAGGGTGCCTTTCTCCGTCTTCTCGCGCGCGATCAGCACCCGCACCGGGTCGCGCAGGTGGCGGTCGGCGATGGCGGCGATGCGCGGCGGCAGCGTGGCCGAGAACAGTGCCGTCTGCCGTTCAGCCGGTGTGGCATCGAGGATCAGCTCGATGTCCTCGGCGAAGCCCATGTCGAGCATCTCGTCGGCTTCGTCGAGCACCACCGCCGCGAGCGCGCCGAGATCGAGCGTGCCGCGGCGGATGTGATCGAGGGCGCGGCCAGGCGTGGCCACCACGACATGCACGCCGCGTTTCAACGACTGCGCCTGGCGGCTGAATTCGGCACCGCCGTAGATCGGCAACACCACCGCGCCGAGCTTGTGGCCGTAGCTGTGCAGCGCTTCCGCGACCTGGATCGCCAGCTCGCGTGTCGGCACCAGCACCAGCGCCGCGGGATGCGCCGGCCGGCGCTGCGCCGCGAGCAGTCGTTGCAGCAGCGGCAGCGCGAATGCGGCCGTCTTGCCGGTGCCGGTGGCCGCCTGGCCGAGCAGGTCTCGCCCCGCGAGCAGCGGCGGGATCGACTGGCTCTGTATCGGCGTTGGCTCTTCGTAGCCGAGGTCGACGACGACCTGCGCCAGTTCCGGCGACAAGCCGAGGTCGATGAAGGGGCTGGTCATGCTGCGAGCGTAGCAGCGGGTCATCGGCAGCACGCAGCGGACGTCTGCGAACCGCGGCAGCGAGCTGGCCGATGCATTCGGTCTCGATCGCGTCGGCTGCGCAGCAGCGACCAACGCACAAGGCTGCGCGAAAGTCCTGTCGGTCCTGGCCTCGATGTTGCGCAACTGGCTGGCCGCTGCTGCTTCAGGATCTGCCATCGTCGTCTGCCTGGTGGGTCGGTCCTGGTTGCAGCGGCCGGAATTCGCCGCGCGTGCCACCGTTGCCGGCGGCGGGGGAAAGGCCGGGCGCCGCAAGGGGTTTCCGGGGAGTATCTCTGCTGGCGTCCGAGGCAAGCCGGCGCCGTTCCCGGCGACGGCACGGCCGGATGGCGCGCCAAGCCCCGGTCGCGTGATCGTCTCCGCGGCTGTCCGCCGTACAGAGCCCGCGGCGCCGCGGCGGATGCGGGTTCACCCCGGTGGCCGGCGCCGTCCGCCGCCGGTCGCCCGCTCGGGCTGCGGCCGCGCCGCCAAAGACATGAGCAAGACTGTATCTGGCGCAAGACACGGCGCCGGCAATCAGGCTAACTTCCGTATGTTGCAGGCAGTGGCGGGGATCCGGCGCCTTGCTCCGAACGGCTATCGCGCGGTGACGCCCGGCGGGAACGGTCCCGACCGGACGGCGGTGCGAGAACGTGCGGTTGCGCCGCCGGCATGGGTCCCGGTCATCCCGCAGGGCATCGCCGATCCGACGGACAACGTGACGCAGGGTCGGTTTCTTTCCTCAACCAAGGAGTGCGACGATCATGGCAATCAAGGTGGGTATCAACGGATTCGGCCGCATCGGCCGCCTGGTCTTCCAGGCCCTGTGCGACCAGGGCCTGCTCGGCAAACAGATCGACGTCGTCGGCGTGGTCGACATCTCCACCGACGCCGACTACTTCGCCTACCAGATGAAGTACGACTCGGTGCACGGCCGCTTCAAGCACGCGCTGGCGACGAAGAAGAGCAGCGCGTCGGCCGAGGGCAACGACGTGCTGGTGGTGGGCGGCCAGGAGGTGCGCTGCGTGATGGCCGCCAAGGAGCCCGCCCAGCTGCCGTGGAAGGAACTCGGCGCCGACTACGTGCTCGAGTGCACCGGCCTGTTCACGGACTCGGAGAAGGCCAAGGGGCACCTGGCGGCGGGCGCCAGGAAAGTGATCATCTCGGCGCCGGGCAAGGGCGACGTCAAGACGCTGCTGATGGGCGTCAACGAACACGAATACGACCCGGGCAAGCACCACATCGTCTCCAACGCCTCCTGCACCACCAACTGCCTGGCGCCGGTGGTGCACGTGCTGCTGAAGGAGGGCATCGGCATCGAGAACGGGCTGATGACCACCATCCACAGCTACACGGCGACGCAGAAGGTGGTCGACGGTCCGTCGAAGAAGGACTGGCGCGGCGGCCGCGCGGCGGCGATCAACATCATCCCGTCGTCCACCGGCGCCGCCAAGGCGGTCGGCGAGGTGCTGCCGGCCACCAAGGGCAAGCTGACCGGCATGGCCTTCCGCGTGCCGACGCCGAACGTCTCGGTCGTCGACCTGACCTTCCGCAGCGCGCGCGACACCTCGATCGAGGAGATCGACGGCCTGATGAAGAAGGCGGCGGACGGCTACCTGAAGGGCATCCTCGGCTACTGCGACGAGGAGGTCGTCTCGACCGACTTCATCCACGACGAGCGCTCGTCGATCTACGACTCGCTGGCGACGCTGCAGAACAACCTGAAGGGCGAGAAGCGCTTCTTCAAGGTCGTCTCCTGGTACGACAACGAGTGGGGCTACTCGAACCGCGTAATCGACCTGCTGCGCTTCATGGCGGGCCGGGACGGCGCGCTGTAGTCGGCAATCGGCCCGCGGCGGGCCCGCGGGCTGCCGGCGCGGCGGTGTCGCCGCGCCCGGCCGGCCCCGCGCGGCGGCGCCGCGCCGCCATTCATGTGAGGAACACCATGGCCAAACTGTTCATCGAGGATCTCGACCTCGGCGGCAAACGCGTGCTGATGCGCGTCGACTTCAACGTGCCGGTCAAGGGCGGCCGGGTGGAGAACGACAAGCGGCTGCGCGCGTCGCTGCCGTCGATCCGCTACGTGCTCGACCACGGCGCGAGCCTCGTGCTGATGAGCCACCTCGGCCGTCCCGACGGCCGCGCCAACCCGAAGTACTCGCTCGGGCCGGTGGCGGAAAAGCTCGCCGAGCTGCTCGGCAGGCCGGTGAAGTTCCTGCCCGA
>CAYLZU010000028.1:0-12843 GCA_964388005.1 uncultured Burkholderiaceae bacterium | reverse complement strand
CTGCTGCCGACCGACAGCGTCGTCACCGACAGCTTCGACTTCGACGCCCGCAGGGTCGGCGCGCTGCGGACGGTGGCGTGGGACGCGATGGGGCCGGCGGACATCGGCGTCGACATCGGCGCCGGCACGCGCGAGCGCTTCGCCGGGATCATCGGCGGCGCGAGGACGGTCGTCTGGAACGGGCCGATGGGCGTCTTCGAGATCGCCGCGACCGCCGCCGGAACGCTGGCCATCGCGCAGGCGCTCGCCGAGGCCACTGCCCGCGGCGCGATCACGGTCGTCGGCGGCGGCGACTCGGTCGCGGCGGTCGAGAAGAACGGGCTGGCCGACAAGGTCACGCACGTGTCGACCGGCGGCGGCGCGTCGCTGGAGTTCCTCGAAGGCAAGACCCTGCCCGGCGTCGCATATCTGAGCGACCGGTAACGCGCCGCAGCGCGGCGGCGGATGCGAGGGGGCTGATCGAGATCAGCCCGCCTGGCCGCCGCCGGCCCAAACTTCGCGGCGAAGGCAGGACAGGCCGTCGCGCAAGACGACTCGAGCCGGAGTGCCTGCCGTGTCTTTCGACGAGGAGGAGGCAATGACCCGAGAAGTGGTGATATTGAGCGGCGTGCGCACGGCCATCGGCGGCTATGGCGGCAGCCTGAAGGACACGCCCCCCACCGAACTGGGCGCGATCTGCGTCAAGGAAGCGGTGCGGCGCTCCGGCGCGAAGCCGGCCGACATCGGCCACGTGGTGTTCGGCAACATCATCCACACCGATCCGCACGATCACTATCTGGCGCGGGTGGCGGCCGTCAAGGGCGGACTGCCGCACGAGACGCCGGCGCTGACGCTGAACCGGCTGTGCGGCAGCGGGCTGCAGGCGATCGTGACGGCGGCGAACATGATCGGCAACGGCGACGCCGACTTCGCGGTGGCCGGTGGCGCCGAGAACATGAGCCGCAGCCCCTATCTGGCGCCGTCGCTGCGCTGGGGCGCGCGGATGAACGACGCGACGCTGGTCGACATGATGGTCGGCGCGCTGAGCGATCCGTTCGACAACGTGCACATGGGCGTGACCGCCGAGAACGTGGCGAAGAAGTACGGCGTGTCGCGCCAGGACCAGGACGCGCTCGCCGCCGAAAGCCACCGCCGCGCGCAGGCGGCGATCGACCACGGATACTTCCGCGCCCAGATCGTGCCGGTGCCGGTGAAGGTCAAGCGCGACATGATCCCGTTCGAGATGGACGAGACGGTGCGCTCCGATGCCACGGCGGAGAAGCTGGGCAAGCTCAGGCCGGTGTTCGACAAGGACGGCACGGTGACGGCCGGCAACGCATCCAGCATCAACGACGCCGCGGCGGCGGTCGTGCTCGCCGACCGCGAGACCGCCCAGAAGCGCGGCCTGAAGCCGATGGCCCGGCTGGTCGCCTACAGCTACGCCGGCGTCGACCCGAAGTTCATGGGCATCGGGCCGGTGCCGGCGGTGCAGAAGCTGCTGGCGAAGACCGGCCTCGCGCTCGACGACATCGACGTCTTCGAGGTCAACGAGGCGTTCGCGGCGCAGGCGCTGGCCGTCTGCCGGGAGCTGAAGCTGCCGATGGAGCGGACCAATCCGAACGGCAGCGGCATCTCGCTCGGCCACCCGATCGGCGCCACCGGCGCCATCCTGGTGGTCAAGGCCATGTACGAGCTGAACCGTACCGCCGGCAGGCGGGCGCTGGTGACGATGTGCATCGGCGGCGGCCAGGGCATCGCGGCGATCGTCGAGCGCATCTAGGAAGACAGGCGGCAGTCACTGGACATCCATCGAGGAGGAGGCAATGAAGCGGGTCGAAGGGAAAACGGCGCTGGTGACCGGCGCCTCGCGCGGCATCGGCCGGGCGATCGCGATCGAACTGGCGCGCGAAGGGGCGCGGGTCGCGGTCAACTACGCCAGCAACGACGCGGCGGCGCAGGAAGTCAAGGCGGAGATCGAGAAGCTCGGCGGCGAGTGCATCCTGCTGAAGGCCAACCAGGCCGATGCCGAGCAGGCGCGCGGGATGGTCAGGCAGGCGGCCGAGCACTTCGGCCACCTCGACGTGCTGGTCAACAACGCCGGCATCACGCGCGACGCGCTGCTGCCGCGGATGACCGATGCGCAGTGGGTCGAGGTGATCCAGACCAACCTGAACGGGTGCTTTTTCTGCACCTCGGCGGCGATCCCCTACATGACCGCCCAGAGCTACGGGCGCATCGTCAACATCAGCTCGATGAACGGGCAGGTGCCGGCGATGGGGCAGGCCAACTACAGCGCCAGCAAGGGCGGGATCATCGCCTTCACGCGCACGGCGGCCCTGGAGCTGGCGCGCTTCGGCATCACCGTCAACACGATCGCGCCCGGCTTCACCGAAACCGACATGTTCGCTTCGGTGCCGGCGCCGATCCAGGCGCAGATCAAGTCGCGCATCCCGCTGGCGCGCTTCGCCCACGCCGAGGAGATCGCCAAGGCGGTGATCTTCCTGGTCGCCGACGGCGACTACATCACCGGCGAGCAGATCAACATCAACGGCGGCGCCTTCGAGGCCTGAGCGGCACCGATAGCGCCGCCGGCGCGAAGTCGCCGCGCGGTCGATCCCGTGCGGTGCGCCCGCCAGAGAGGCGGCCGTGTTGCCCCGGTTGTGCCGTGCGCGTCGGCGCGATTGGGTCCGCGATCGCCGTGGCCTGACCGGGACGGCATCCGCGCCGCCGCAACGGCGCGCCGCGCGGGCGCTGCTGCCCGGCCAGCCGGATTCGGCGGGCCGGGTCGAGGTGTTGTTCGCCTGGCGGCGCGGCCGCCCGCAGCAGCCGCGTTCGGCGCGACACCACTGCGCGCGGCCTCGCTGCGGCCGCCAACGGCTGCCGGCGTCCAGGCGGTCTACCGCTGCCGCACGTACCGGCCCGGCGCGTCCTCGATCGCCGCGTAGCCCTTGCGCGCCGCCCCCATCGTCGGCGGCTTGGCCCTGCCGCTGGAGTGCGCCGCCAGCCAGCGGTGCAGCGCCGGCCACCACGAGCCGTCGTGCTTCGTCGCCGCCTCCAGCCACTCCTCCGGCGCCAGGTGCGGGTCGGCGAGCCTGCGGGTCTTGATGCGGTAGTGCCGCTTCGGATTGACCGGACCGCTGACGATGCCGGCGTTGTGGCCGCCCGAGGTCAGCAGGAAGGTGAAGTCGTCGGAGCGCACCAGGTTGTCGACCTTGTAGACCGACTTCCACGGCGCCACGTGGTCGGTCTCGGTGCCGACCACGAACATCGGCACCCGGATGTCCGACAGCCGCACCAGCCGGCCTCCGACCGGGAATCGGTTGGTCGCCAGTTCGTTGTCGAGGAACAGGCGGTACAGGTACTCCGAATGCATCTTCCACGGCATGCGCGTGCCGTCGGCGTTCCACGCCATCAGGTCGATCATCGGATCGCGCTTGCCCTTCAGGTAGGTGTTGACCAGCGGCTGCCAGAACAGGTCCTTGGCGCGCAGCATCACGAAGGCGCCGCTCATCTGCCTGCTCTCGAGCACGCCCTTGCGGTGCATCGTCGCTTCGAGCATCGCCAGCTGGCTCGGGTTGATGAAGAAGGCCAGCTCGCCCGGCTCGCTGAAGTCGGTCTGGGCCGCGAACAGCGTCACCGACGCCAGCCGCTCGTCCTGCTCGCGCGCCAGCGCCGCGGCGCCGATGGCGAGCAGCGTGCCGCCGATGCAGTAGCCGATGGCGTGCACCTTGCGGCCCGGCACGATCGCGGTGACGGCGTCGAGGGCGGCGAACAGCCCCTTGTGGAGGTAGTCGTCCATGCCGACTTCCCGGTCGGTCTCGACCGGGTTCTTCCACGACATCGCGAAGACCGTGTGCCCCTGGTCGACGAGGTACTTGATCATCGAATTGCGCGGGCTCAGGTCGAGGATGTAGTACTTCATGATCCACGCCGGCACGATCAGGATCGGCTCGGCGTGGACGTCCTTCGTGGTCGGCTCGTACTGGATCAGCTCGACGAGTTCGTTGCGGAACACCACCTTGCCCGGGGTCGCGGCGACGGCCTTGCCAACCTCGAAGTCCTCCGCTCCCACCGGCGGCATGCCGGCGAGCGTGCGCTTCAGGTCATCGAGGAAGTTCCCGGCCCCGCGCACCAGGTTCTGCCCCTGCTCCTCCTGCGTCAGCGCCAGCAGCTCGGGATTCGAGACCAGGCTGTTCGACGGCGAGGAGGCATCGAGCAGCATGCGCAGCGCGAACTCGAGCAGCTGGGTGTGGTACTCGGTGACGCCGTCGACGTCGTGCACCGTGTCCTTCAGCAGCGCGGCGCTGTTCTGGTAGGCGCGGGCCAGCAGGTTGAACGGGAACTGCGACCAGTCGGGCGTCCGGAAGCGCGGATCGGCGTCGCCGTCGAGACCTTCCGCCGGCGACACCGGCGCCCCGGCCAGCGCGCGCAGCGCGAACGCCCAGGTGTCCTGCGCCCGTTGCAGCGCGTGCTGCTGCAGTTCGATCTGCTTCTCCGGCGCCTGCGCCAGGTGCATCGCCCAATCCGCCCACGCGGTGGTGAAGGCGGTCGGGGCGAGCCCGGCGGTCATCTGCGCCACCTGGGCGCGGAATTCGCGGTCGAAGCCGCGGGAGCCGCGGCGGGCTCGTTTTCTGGCGGTCATGTCGGCAGACCCGATGCGGATTGGGAACGGTGCGGAATCCGGCTGCGGCCCGGTCCTACGCCGGCGCGTGCCAGCCGGCGTCGACCCACAGCTCGCCGCTCACGGCCGAGTTGGCCAGCATGAAGCAGATGGCATCGGCGATTTCCTCGGGCCGGATCAGCCTTCCGAGCTGGGTGTACGGCAGGATGTTCTTGGCCACGTAGTCCATGCCCATCGCGCGGACCATCGGCGTGTCGGTGAAGCCGGGGTGGATGACGCCGCAGCGCACGCCGTAGTACATCGCCTCCTTCATGATCGTCGCCGCCGCGCCCTCGAGACCGGCCTTGGTGCTGGCGTACGAGATCTGGCCGCGGTTGCCCTGCGACGAGATCGAGCCGATGAACACCACCGAGCCCTGGATGCCTTCCTCCGCGGTCCAGCGCTTCAGGCCGCGCTCGGCGCGGACCTCGGCGATGCGGCCGATCATCTCCAGCGCCCAGTACACCGGCGCGATCAGGTTGACGTCGACCACCAGCTTGAACAGGTCCAGCGGATAGATGCGCGCCTTGCCGGTGGCCTTGTCGACGCGCACGGCGAGGTCGTCGCGGGTGATGCCCGCCGCCGGCACGCACAGCGACACCGTGCCGAACTTGCGGCTGATCGAGTCGAACACCTGGGCGCGGAAACCCGCGTCGGTGGTGTCGCCCTGGAACGGGATCGCCACCGTGCGGCCCGCTTCGGTGTTCAGTTTCGCGGCGACGTCTTCGATCGTCTCGCTGACGTCGACCAGGGCCACCGCGGCGACGCCGCGTCGGGCCAGCGCCGCGCCGACGGCGCGGCCGATGCCGCTGCCACCACCGGTGATGACGGCAACTCTGTTGGAGAAATCCATAGCGCCTCCCCTGAAAGTGATTGATGCACCGCAACATATTACCCCGTTTGTGACGATCCGCTCCATCGACGATCGCCACCCGCAAGTGCTTTTTCGCATCCTTTGCGTTGGCGCAAGGCCGCCAAGGGGGGCGGACGGCGGATGCCCGCACGGGGCACTCGAACGGCACCTCCACGTCCGCGGGAAGGTCCTTCGCGTCCGCCTATCGCCGTTCGCCGCTGCGGGTCACAGCGTCCAGGCTGCGCGTCATTGCCGGCGGCCAGCCTCGGCACCCGCAGCGCCAGCAGCACTCACCGTGCCGACAGCACCCGCCGCGCCAACAGCGCCGACAGCGCCAGCCGAGACAGCGCTGGCCTATGATCGTCCGCCATGCCAGCCGACCCCGCGACGCCCTCCGCAGCCGCCGCCGCGCCGCTCGCCATGGTCGGTCTCGGCCGCATGGGCGCCAACATGGCGCGGCGGCTCGCGCGCGCCGGGGTGCCCGTTCACGGCGTCGATCCCGATGCCGGCGCCCGCGCGGCGCTCGACGGCACATCCGGCATCACCGCACACCAGAGCCTCGACGACGCGCTGGCGGCGCTGCCCGCGCCGCGCACCGTCTGGCTGATGCTGCCCGCGGGCAGCGCGACGCAGGAGGCGCTGGACCTGCTGCTCCCGCGCCTGTCGGCCGGCGACCTGGTGATCGACGGCGGCAACGCCGACCATCGCGACTCGCGTCGCCGCGCCGGAGCCTTCGCGGCGCGCGGCCTGCACTTCGCCGACTGCGGCGTCTCCGGCGGCGTCTGGGGGCTGGGGAACGGCTACTGCCTGATGTTCGGCGCCGACGCCGCCTGCGCGCCGCGGGTGGCGGCGCTGGCGCGGCTGCTGGCGCCATCGCCGGACCGCGGCTGGCTGCACTGCGGCCCGCCGGGCGCCGGCCACTTCGTCAAGATGATCCACAACGGCATCGAGTACGCCGCGATGCAGGCCTACGCCGAAGGCTTCGCGCTGCTCGACGGCAGCGAGTACGGCCTCGACCTCGCCGCCGTCGGCGAGACCTGGCGCCACGGCTCGGTGATCCGCTCCTGGCTGCTCGACCTCACGGTGGCGGCGCTGGCCGAACCCGGCGCGCTCGATGCGGTGCAGCCCTTCGTCGCCGACTCCGGCGAGGGCCGCTGGGCGGTCGAGGAGGCGATCCGCAGCCGCACGCCCGTGCCGGCGATCGCGCTCGCGCTGATGAGCCGCTTCGATTCGCAGGGCCGCGCCGACACCGCCAACCGGCTGCTGGCGCTGATGCGCAGGGGATTCGGCGGCCATCCGGTCAGGACCGAGTGAGATACCGGCAGCCGCTGGCGGTCGTGGTGATGGGCGTGTCCGGCTGCGGCAAGACCGCCGTCGGCAGCCTGCTGGCGCAGCAGCTCGGCGCCCGCTTCATCGACGCCGACGACCTGCACCCGCAGGCCAACGTCGAGAAGATGCGCGCCGGCATGCCGCTCGACGATGCCGACCGCGCGCCGTGGCTGGCGCTGCTGAACGGCCGCCTGCGCGACGCCCGGGCGGCGGGCGAACCGGTGGTGCTTGCCTGCTCGGCGCTGAAGCAGCGCTACCGTGACCAGCTCGCCGAAGGCGTTCCCGGACTGCGCTTCGTGCATCTTGCCGGCAGCCGCGACCTGATCGCCGCCCGCCTCGCAGCCCGCCGGCACCGCTACATGCCGGCGCGCCTGCTCGACAGCCAGTTCGCGACGCTGGAGCCCCCGGCCGATGCGATCGTGCTCGACGTGGCGCTGCCGCTCGGTGCCATCGTCGAGCAGGCGGCACAGGGGCTGGCCGTGGAGTGAGACGCCGGTCCGGCCAGCCCCTAGTCGTCGAGCGAGTCGGCGAGGATCGAGCACCGCTTCTGCCCGAGCCGCTCCAGTATCACGAACGCCCGTGCCGATTGCGGGTTGATGCCGCCCTCGGAGGCGACCACCGCCTCGAACAACGGTTCGACAGCGGCGGCTGCGAGCGCATCGGCCAGCGTCTCCGGGTTGTCGCGGTGGGCGGCGAAGACCTCGGCGGGCACGTCCAGCGCGAACGGCACGTGGCCTTGCGCGTAGGCCGCGGCCGGCCGGATGTCGATCACCCACCGTCGCGAGAGGGCGTAGCCGCGCGCCATCGGGATGCTGCCCCGATGACCCAGTTGCGGTCGCGTGGCAACGCCGGTGCGCTCCGGCGGGCGGACGCTATACGGATCCCGTGGCCGGCGCGGGAGCTATCGGGCGCCGCCGAGCAGGTCGGCGACGTCGCAGGTCATCACCAGCAGGTCGTTCTTGCGCCCGTCGGGGTCGATGACGAAGTCGTGCAGCAGCGCTTCCTGCCGGAAGCCGTGCCGCTTCACCAGGGCGATGGCCTGCTTCTGGTCGGGCCGCATCTGCGCCACGATCTTCTCGATCCCCAGCTCCGGAGCGATCGCGAAGATCTCGCGGCCGAGCGCCGAACCGAGCCCATGCCCGCGGTGGGCCGGTCCGACCTGGATGCGCAGTTCGCCGAGATGCCGCTGCCAGCTCACCTGGTCGTTGTGCAAGCTGGCGTAGCCGGCGACCTCGCTGTCCTTCTCGGCCAGCAGCGTCACCGTCAGCCCGGCCTTGATGTTCTGCGCCCAGTGCAGCACCGCGACCATGCGCGTGATGTCGACGCGCAGGAACTGCAGGTCCTGCTTCGGCAGCGAGCGCGCGAAGGCGTGCACGCGATAGGCGTCGGCGGGCGCCATCAGGCGCAGGCGGACCTGCCTGCCGTCGGCGAGAGTCGCCGTGCGCGGATACGAACGCCGCACCTGCCTCGGCGCGGACTGGATTTCATTCATCGGCGCACCCTCCCGAAGGCAAGCCCATCTTACGCCCGTGGTCACCTGGCATCGCGCGCGGTGCCGCCGCGGCGTCGGACCGGCCGTACTTCCTTGGCCGCGCCGACCGCGCGACGCCGGTGCCGATCCCGGGGACGACAATCATCGTCGACGGCAAGCCCGCCGGCGCCGCCGACCGGAGCCGAACCGGCGCTCCGTCGCAGCGGCGCGAAGGCGAAGGGGCGAGGCCGATACACTGCGCCTTGCCGCGTCGGCTCGGCGCGGCGAACAAGGCGGCGGCAGATGTATCACGGCGAACGGCTGAACAGCATCACCCACCTGGTCGGCGCGGCGCTCGCGATCGCCGGCGCCGCGGTGCTGATCGCCAGCGCCGCCACCCAGGGCGACCCCTGGCGAATCACCAGCTTCAGCATCTTCGGCGCCATGCTGGTGATCCTGTACACCGCATCGACGCTGTACCACTCGGTGCGGCCGCCGGCCAAGGATGTGCTGCGCCGCTTCGATCACTCGGCGATCTTCCTGCTGATCGCCGGCACCTACACGCCGTTCGCTCTTGTGAGCCTGCGCGGCGCGCTCGGCTGGACCATGTTCGCCGCCATCTGGGCGGCGGCGCTGCACGGCATCCGGCGCGCCTGGCGGCGCAGGAATGACCGGCCGCAGTCGGCGCTGCCCTATGCGGCGATGGGCTGGCTGGGGCTCGTCGCCATCGTGCCGCTGCTCGAAGCGCTCGGTCCCGGCGGCATGTTCTGGCTGGCGGCGGGCGGCCTGCTGTACACGGCCGGCATCGTGTTTTACGTCAACGACGAGCGCTGGCGCCACGCGCACGGCATCTGGCACCTGTTCGTGCTCGGCGGCAGCGCCAGCCACTTCACGGCGGTGCTGTTCTTCGTCTGAAACCCGGGGAAGTCGCCGTCGCGAGCGCGGCCGTCGGCACCGGGATCGGGCGCGCAGTCGAACTGCTCGCGAGATCTGAAGGAGCCGCTGGCTGGCGGCGCATTCCCGAAACCCTCGGGCGCAGGCCAATCGGCGTCCCGGACCGGGCAAGCGGTCGTGTTCACGCCGGCGGTGAGGACTTCATGGCCCGGTCCGTCTCGGTTCGAGCGACATGTTGCCCGGCTTGAGTACGATTCGAGAAGGAGTCGATGACCATGTCCGAAAGCGGTTCCTTCGTTGATGCCGACACCCGTCGCGCGGCGCTTGAGTTCGTGGCTCGCGTCGCCGCGCGCTATCCGGTCGAAGGCGCGGTGCTGTTCGGCAGTCGCGCGCGCGGCTCGCACAGAACGGACAGCGATGCCGACGTGGCCGTGCTGCTGCACGGCGAGCGCGGTCCGTTCGTCGCGACCAAGCTCGGCCTGGCCGACATTGCGTACGACCTCCTGCTGGAAACCGGCATCCGCATTCAGCCGCTTCCGATCTGGGAAGGCGAGTGGCGTGATCCGGACAGCCATTCGAATCCGGAGCTTCTGCGGAATATCCGTCGCGACGGAGTTCCCCTTTGAAGGCTTCCGATCTCATCGACAAGGCCGAACGAGCGGCGGCATCGGCGAGGGTGCTGCTCGCTGAGGGCGACATCGACGGCGCGTGCAATCGCGCCTACTACGCCATGTTCGACGCAGCTCGCGCGGCACTGGTGGCCGCGCGAAGCCCGGCGCGCGCCGAGTCGACTCGCACGCACAGTGGTCTCATCACGGCTTTCAGCCTGGAACTCGTGAAGACGGGGCAGGTCGACGCCGAGTTCGGGCGAGCGTTGAACAAGGCCGCGGAGGTCAGGTTGATTGCCGACTACATGGCGGCGACGGTTTCTCGCGAGATCGGCGTAGAAACGGTTGCCAGTGCAGAGCGCTTCGTCGCGGCGATCCGAAAGCTCTTCTGCATCTGAAGCGGTGCATGGCCTCGGCCGTCGTGCAGTGCTGATCGGAGCCCGCCGAGAGGCCGCGGCTGCGGGCGTTCATCCGTCGTTTGCCCTGGACGCCTGACGGTCGCCAGGTGCCCGGCGAAGTCGATCGTCGAGACTGTGCGGTCCTGGATGCGATGCGCGTATTGGCCGTCGCCCGCGCAGCAATGCGGCGCTTCAGTGCCGCCGGCGCGCAACTGCGCCGCGGGTCCCTGGTCCGCGTCCCGACCTGTCAGCGCAGGCTGTGTGCTCCAGGCAAGAACCACGCCGGTCTCGATCTGCCTGCTCTGCTTCAGAACAGCCCGACGATCCGGCCATCGTCGTCGACGTCGATCCTCACCGCCGCCGGCTCCTTCGGCAGCCCCGGCATGGTCATGATGTCGCCGCAGACCATCACCACGAACTCGGCGCCGGCCGCCAGCCGCACCTCGCGGACGTTGACCACGTAGCCGCTCGGCGCGCCGTGCAGCAGCGGGTCGGTCGAGAACGAGTACTGCGTCTTGGCCACGCACACCGGCAGCCTTCCGTAGCCGTCGTCCTGCAGGCGGCGGATCTGCCCCCGCACCCTGGTATCGGCGGTGATGTCGGCCGCGCCGTAGATGCGGGTGGCGATGGTCTTCATCTTCTGCCACAGCGGCAGGTCGTCGTCGTAGAGGAAGCGGAAGTTGGCGCAGCCGCTGTCGGCCAGCCGCACGACCTCGCGCGCCAGGTCCTCGGCGCCGGCGCCGCCGAGCTCGAAGTGGCGCGACTCGACGACCGGCGCGCCGTGGTGCGCCAGCTTCTGCCGCAGCAGCCGCAGCTCGGCGTCGGTGTCGCTGGCGTAGCGGTTGATGGCGATCGCCACCGGCAGGCCGAAGTGGTTGCGCAGGTTGTTCAGGTGCCGCTCCAGGTTGGCGAGGCCGAGCTCCAGCCGCGGCAGGTCTTCGTCGCCGAGGGCGGCGAGCTCGGCGCCGCCGTGGAACTTCAGGGCGCGGATCGTCGCCACCAGCACCGCGGCATCCGGGCGCAGCCCCGACTTGCGGCACTTGATGTCGATGAACTTCTCGGCCCCGAGGTCGGCGCCGAAACCGGCCTCGGTGACGACGTAGTCGCCGAGCTTCAGCGCCGCGCGGGTGGCCAGCACCGAGTTGCAGCCGTGGGCGATGTTGCCGAACGGGCCGCCGTGGATGATCGCCGGGTTGTTCTCCAGCGTCTGCACCAGGTTCGGCGCCAGCGCGTCGCGCAGCAGCGCCGCCATCGCGCCGTGCGCGCGCAGCTCGCGGGCGCGGATCGGTGCCAGCGCCCGGGTGTAGCCGACGACGATGTTGCCGAGCCGCTCCTTCAGGTCGGCGAGCGAGGTGGCGAGGCAGAAGATCGCCATCACCTCGGAGGCGGCGACGATGTCGAAGCCGTCCTCGCGCGGGAAGCCGTTGGCCGGGCCGCCCAGGCCGATGGTGATCTCGCGCAGCGCCCGGTCGTTGAGGTCGACCACCCGCCGCCAGGCCACGCGGCGGAAGTCGAAGCGCAGCGGGTTGTCGTGGTGGATGTGGTTGTCGATCATCGCCGCCAGCAGGTTGTTGGCGAGCGCGATGGCGGAAAAATCGCCGGTGAAGTGCAGGTTGATGTCCTCCATCGGCACCACCTGCGCATAACCGCCGCCGGCGGCTCCCCCTTTCATGCCGAACACCGGCCCCAGCGACGGCTCGCGCAGCGCGATCACCGCCCGCTTGCCGATCCGGTTCAGCGCGTCGCCGAGGCCGACTGCCGTGGTCGTCTTGCCTTCGCCGGCGGGAGTGGGGCTCACCGCGGTGACGAGGATCAGCCTGCCGTCGGGCCGGTCGGCGAGCGAGTCGAGATGGTCGAGGGCGATCTTGGCCTTGTAGCGGCCGTAGGGCACGAGCGCGTCTTCGGCAATGCCGAGCCGCTCGCGCGCCAGCTCGGCGATCGGCCGCAGGCGTGCGGCCTGCGCGATCTCGATGTCGGACTTCATCGCCGTCCTCCCGGGCTGAGCGGTCACAGCCGCTCGAAGCGCGCCTGGAAGAAGCGCAGGTACTTCGGCTCGTAGACCATCTTCAGCCCGCGCGTGCGCTCGCGGTTGCCCCACGCCGCCAGCACCGACTCGGCGACCACGTCCATGTGCGCCTGGGTGTAGACGCGGCGCGGGATCGTCAGCCGCGTGAGCTCCAGCTTCGGCCGGTGGTGATCACCGCTGGCGGGATCGCGGCCGGCGCTGACGATGCCGCGCTCCATCGAACGGATGCCGGAATCCAGATACAGCTCGGCGGCCAGCGTCTGCGCCGGAAACTCGTCCTGCGACAGGTGGGGATAGAACCGCTTCGCGTCGAGGAAGATGGCGTGGCCGCCGATCGGCCGCACGATCGGGATGTCCCACTCGGCGAGCAGCTCGCCCAGGTAGCGCACCTGCTCCACCCGCGAGCGGACGTGATCGTCCTGCACGCTCTCGGCGATGCCGATCGCCATCGCCTCCATGTCGCGGCCGGCCAGCCCGCCGTAGGTGTGCAGGCCCTCGTACACCACGACCAGGTTGCGAAGCTCCTCGAACAGGGCCCAGTCGTTGACCGCCAGCCAGCCGCCGATGTTGACCAGGCTGTCCTTCTTGGCGCTCATCCAGGCGCCGTCGGTGTGGTCGCAGAACT
>CAYLZU010000027.1:8604-19532 GCA_964388005.1 uncultured Burkholderiaceae bacterium | reverse complement strand
GCGGTGCTGATGCTGGAGGCGGGGCTGCGGCAGACGCTGGTGGCCACCGGCTCGCCGAACAACGTGCTGGCGATCCGCAAGGGGGCGGCTACCGAGGTGCAGAGCGGCGTCTCGCGCGAGCAGGCGGCGCTGATCGAGAGCCTGCCGCAGATCGCCCGCGACGCGACGGGGCAGCCGCGGGTGTCGAAAGAGGTGGTGGTGCTCAATTCGCTGCCCAAGCGCAACGACGACGGCTCGGCTTCCGGCAAGCGCAGCAACGTGCCGATCCGCGGCGTGCCGCCGATGGGGCTGGCGCTGCGGCCGCAGGTGCGGATCGTCGAGGGGCGGCTGTTCCGCCCGGGCGCCAGCGAGATCATCGTCGGCGCCGGCGTCGCCAAACAGTTCGCCGGCGTCGAGCTCGGCCAGTCGCTGTCGTTCGCGCAGCGGCAATGGCAGGTGGTCGGCATCTTCGATGCTGGCCGCACCGCGTTCGACTCCGAGATCTGGGGCGACGCCGAGCAGCTGTCGCAGGCCTTCCGCCGCTTCGGCTACTCGTCGGTGATCGCCGAGCTCGCTTCGCCCGACGCCTTCGACTCGCTGCTGGCGGCGGTCGAGGCCGAGCCCAGGCTCACGGTCGAGATCAAGCGCGAGCGGCAGTTCTACGAGGACCAGAGCCGGGCGCTCGCCAACTTCCTGCGCCTGCTGGGGCTGACGCTGTCGGTGATCTTCTCGCTGGGGGCGATCATCGGCGCCGCGATCACCATGTACGCCTCGGTGGCGACCCGCACCGGCGAGATCGGCACCCTGCGCGCGCTCGGCTTCGCGCGGCGCTCGATCCTGGCCGCCTTCCTGCTCGAGTCGCTGCTGCTGGCCGCCGCCGGCGGCCTGGTCGGGCTGGCGGCGGCGAGTTTCCTGCAGGCGATCACCATCTCGACCACCAACTTCCAGTCGTTCGCCGAGCTGGCGTTCTCCTTCGCGCTGACGCCTTCGATCGCCGTCGCCAGCCTCGCCTTCGCGCTGGCGATGGGGCTCATCGGCGGCTTCCTGCCGGCGGTCAAGGCATCGAGGATGCGGATCGTCGATGCGCTGCGGGCCGACTGACGCTCGCGCTACGCTCCGGGTTCCGCTCCCGACGAAAGACGCCATGAAGACGATCCGCTGGTTTCTCGCGCTGCTCTGCCTGCTCGCCGGCGCGACGCAGGCCAACGAAGTGAGGCTGACGATCATCGACCTCGACGCCGACGATCTCGCCTGCGGGCTGCGCTACACGGCGATCCAGGAGGAGGTCCGCCGCTCGATGGCGATCATGAAGGCGCGCGAGTACGCCGAATCCGAATACGAACTGCTGGTGGCGATCGCCACCGTCAAGCGGCCGGCCGACTGCGCCAGCGACGTCGTCGTCACCGTGCGCAAGATGGTGCCGCTGCCCGCGGACCTCAGGTTCCGCACCCGGGACAATCGGGCGGCGCTGGAACTGTGCCGGCACGGCGGCATCGTCGTTTCGCCGATCGCCGACCATGGGCGCGACTTTCTCAAGCAGGTCGAGCGCAGCGTGCAGGTCTGCTTCGGCCAGCTTCAGTTCTGACGGACGACCGGCGGCGCGTGCCTGCTGGCTCCGCCGGCGGTGCCCGGCAGCGGCCGCGCGCCGTGGCAACAGCCGGGTAAGCGCAAGCAAGCCGCTTGGCGCGACGAGCCGACGCCGGAAGAGGGGTCGCTCATCGGTCCGAGCGCGCTTCCTCCCGGCCGTCGGCCGGAACAGCGGCGGCCAGGGCGAGCGTGCGCAGCCTGCCCAGCGCGACGCGGCAGACGGGCAGATACAGCGGCGCCCACGGCGGCACGGTGAAGGTGACGCGGCACCGCCGCGGACCGAGCGGTTCGACGCCATGGCCGGTGGCGGTCACGCCGCCGACGCGCCACGCCCAGTGCGCCTCGTCGCGCCACTGCGTGATCTCGAACGGCAGCCATAGTCCCGCCACCGTCTGCACCCGGCCGCGCATGCCGCGGTCGATGCAGCGCGCCGGTGCGTCGACCGCGCGCACGCTTGGCCCCCAGCGCGGCCACGCCCGTGTGTCGATCAGCAGCCGCCAGACGGTGGCGGCGGCGGCAGCGATGTCGAGGCTGGTCTGGAACATGCTGTCCGCGCCAGGGATGCGCGGCCGCCGGTGCTGTCGAGCGGCCGCCAGCGACTACGCCGCCGCCGGCTGCCTCTCCAGCCGCCTGCCGCGCAGTTCGTTCTCCGCCAGCACGGCGAGCACGATCAGCGTGCCGAACACTTCGGCGCGCCAGTCGTTGAAGATCAGCGCGAGGCCGCCGATCGTGAGCAGCGCCGCGGCGAGGTAGCCGATGCGGGTGCGGAACCAGCCGGCGTAGGCGGCGCCGAGCGCCAGGATGCCGAGCATGCCGGAGAGCATCGCCGAGATGAACTCGGTCCACGAGAACTGCAGCAGCAGCAGGCTCGGCGCATAGACGAACATGAACGGCACCAGCGCCTTGCCCATCGACAGGCGGAAGGCGGTGAAGCCGGCGCGCATCGGCTCGGTGCCGGCGATGCCGGCGGCGGCGTAGGCGGCCAGCGCCACCGGCGGCGTCACGTCGGCGAGCACGCCGAAGTAGAAGACGAAGAAGTGGGTGGCGACGAGCGGCACGTCGAGCGTGGCCAGCGCCGGCGCCGCGATCGACGCCAGGATGATGTAGGTCGGCGTGGTCGGGATGCCGGTGCCCATCAGGATGCAGGCCACGGCGACAAACAGCAGGCCGAAGAAGACCTTGGCGCCGTGGGCGCTGATGAGGCCGGTGAAGTCGACCGCGACCACGACGTTGGCCATCGTGCCCGCCAGCTCGACCACGGCGCCGGAGAACTTGAAGCCGAGCCCGGACAGCGTCAGCGTGCCGAGCAGCAGGCCGACGCAGGCGCAGGCGGCGCCGATCGCCAGCGCGTACTTGGCGCCGTCCTCGAAGCCGCGGATCAGGTTGCGCGGCGTCAGCGTCTCGCCGTGCAGCTGGCTCCAGGGCGCGTCCGGCGCCATGCGGCGCATCAGCGGCGGCAGGTACGAGCAGACGATCGACAGCACGATGCCCCAGAAGGCGGCGAGGAACGGCGTGTAGTCGAGCAGAAGCAGCGTGACCAGCGCCACCAGCGGGAACATCAGGTGCCAGGAGGTGAGGATCACCGGGCCGATCTTCGGGATCAGGTGCGGCTCGACGCCGGCGAGCTTCAGCCGCCGCGCCTCCAGGTGGACCATGATCAGCGCCGCGAAGTAGTGGAAGAACGCCGGGATGATGGCGATGATGATCAGCTGCTTGTACGGCACGCCGAGCAGCTCGGCCATCACGAAGGCCGAGGCGCCCATCACCGGCGGCGTGACCTGGCCGCCGCAGGAGGCGCTCGCCTCCACCGCGGCGGCGAAGCGCGGCGAGAAGCCGTACTTCTTCATCATCGGGATGGTGAGCGAGCCGGTGGTCACCGCGTTGGCGATCGGCGAACCCGACAGCATGCCGAACAGGCCGGAGGAGACGACGCTGATCTTGGCCGGTCCGCCGACGTAGCGGCCGGCGACGATGGTGGCCAGGTCCATGAACAGGCGCCCGAGGCCGGTCATCTGCGCCAGGATGCCGAACAGCACGAAGTGGAAGACGTAGGTGGCGACCACGCCCACCGCGATGCCGTAGATGCCCTCGGTGCCGATGTAGATGTGGTTGACGACCCGCACCACCGAGTAGCCGCGATGCGCCAGCACGCCCGGCATGTAGCGGCCGAACAGCGCGTACAGCAGGCAGGCCATGCCGATCGCGGGCAGCAGGTTGCCCATCGTCCGGCGCGTGGCCTCCATCACCAGGATGATCGCCAGCACGCCCATCATGTAGTCCTGCGCGATCGGGCTGCCGACGCGGCGGATGAAGACGTCGTCGAAGAAGACGAGGAAGTAGGCCGAGATCGCGGCGGCGCCCGCCGCCAGCGGCCAGTCGATCCAGCCCGGCGCATCGCCGTGGCCGCCGAAGCGCGCAAGCGGCAGCGAGATCAGCGCCAGGAATGCCACCAGCGCCAGGAACGGCAGGCCGTCGCCGGCCAGCTGGCCGGAGGCCTCGAGGCTTTCGACGAGATCCCAGCCGAGATAGAGGTAGAAGGCGGCGAACGCCAGCGACCAGGCCCAGCCGCTCGCCGCCTTGAGCGCCTGCGACGGCAGTGCCGGGCGCGGAAACACCAGGAAGATGAGCCCGAGCACCAGCGTCAGGTGAAACGAGCGGTGCTTGATCTCGTCGAGCAGGCCGAATCCGGCCGTGTAGACGTGGAAGCTCGACAGCGTCACCGCGATGGCGGTGACCAGCAGCGCCGTCAGCCCGGCCAGGCGACGGAAGTTCGACTCCTGGTCGAAGGCCTTGATCAGCTCGTGCTGGCGCTCCTCCGAGACGGCCTCGACGCCGTCGGTGAGCCGAGGCTGCGGTGAGACGGTCATCGGCGCGGCTCGTCGTCGTCGGGGCAGTCGGGACGCAGCTCGACCGATCGCGTCCGCCACTGGCCGAGATCGATGCCGTGGCCGGCGACGTCGAGCCGGAAGGCAGGCCGCTCGTGCAGGCGGACGACCAGCCGCGGGATCGGCCGCTGCATGTGCAGCACGAAGCGCGTCGAGCCGCCCTCGCGCACGGTGTCGAGTCGTTCGCCCGGCCCCGGCGCGGTGCTCATGCCGGGGCCGTGTTCGTCGAAGACTTCGGCAGTCTGCACGATGGCGTTGCCGCGGACGACATAGCGGGCTTCGACCGGCCGCAGGGTGACCGAGTGGGTGTGGACGAGGGCGAAGTCGCCGCCGGCGGGAAGCGGCACGCGGGCGAGCGGCGCGCCGCCGGCCGGGTCGACGAGGTCGAGCGCACAGGCCCCCGCGGTGCTGCCGGCGACGGCGAGCAGCATCGCCGCGACGCGCCGCACGCGGCCGCGGCTATTTGACGACGCCCTTTTCCTTG
Organism: uncultured Burkholderiaceae bacterium; assembly: GCA_964388005.1. GTDB lineage: Bacteria > Pseudomonadota > Gammaproteobacteria > Burkholderiales > Burkholderiaceae_F > JADJWR01. The sequence continues at coordinate 14,597 of CAYLZU010000027.1, read as the reverse complement.
TAGAAGCGCTCGGCGCCCGGGTGCAGCGGGATCGACACCGACTGCAACGCCGTCTTCAGCGAGATCTCCTTGCCCTTCGGGTGCACCTGGCCGAGGATGTCGGTGTTCTCGAACAGCGCCTTGGTCACCTGGTAGGCCATCTCGTCGGTCAGGCCGTCGTGGGTGGCCCAGATCGCCATCACCGCCAGCGTGTCCACCGGTGCCGTCTGGCCCTTGTAGGTGTTGGCCGGCAGCTGCACCTGGGCGTAGTACGGCTGCTTCTTGCGCAGCGCCTCGATCTCCGGCCCGGCCAGCGGCACGATCCGGATCTCGTGCGTGTTGGCGAGATCGGTCACCGACGCGGTCGGCGCGCCGGCGGTGATCAGCGACGCGGTGAGGTTGCCGTCCTTGATCTTGTCGATCGACTGCGCGAAGGACGACAGATCCTCGCCGATGTCCTTGCGCGTCATCCCGTGCGCCTCGAGCAGGTCGCCGAGCAGCTGCCACTGGCCCGAGCCGGGAGACCCCGACGACACGCTCTTGCCCTTCAGGTCGCGGAAGGTCTTGATGTTCGACCTGGCGGCCGTGACCAGCTGCACCTGCTCCGGATACAGCGCGCCGAGCGCGCGCAGGTTCTTCAGCGGCTTGCCGTCGAACTGGTTCTTGCCGTTGAAGGCGGCATCGAGGATGTCGGCGGCGACGAATGCCGATTCGATCTCCTTGCGGCCGAGCAGCTGCGCGTTGGCCACCGATGCGCCGGCGGTCTCCGCGGTGGCCGACATCTTCTGCCCGCCGATCACCACCTTGTTCGAGATCAGCTGCGCCAGCATGCCGCCAAGCGGGTAGTAGGTGCCGCCGGTGCCGCCGGTGGCGATGCCGAAGAAGATCCGGCTTTGCGCCCACGCGGCCGGCAGGGCACCGAGCAGGGTGGTGGCGGCCGCGGCCTTCAGCAGGTCTCGTCGTTGCTTGCTCATCGTCTTCCTCCTGGGTTTCCGGGTTCGCTCGACCGGCGATCGGTGCCGAAGTATGCCAACCGCGCAGCCGCTAAGAAACCGCGCCGGCGCCATAGCGGCCGGTGAGCAGCCGCCCGGTCGAGAAGCGCGCCAGCGAGTAGGTCTCGATCGGAACGGCGCCGGAGCGGCCGAGCATCGCCTGCGCCATCAGCAGGCCGACCGCGGGCGCCAGCTTGAAGCCGTGGCCGGAGAAACCGTAGGCAAGCCACAGCCCGTCGACTCCCGGAACCGGGCCGAGGACCGGGTTCCAGTCCGGCGTGACGTCATAGAGCCCCGTCCACGACGAGGCGAGGCCTGCCTCCGCATAGGCCGGGAAACGGCTCGCCGCCTGTTCGCCGACGGCGAGCACCTTCTCCAGCGGCACCTCGGCCTGCACGGTGTCGGGCGCCGACAGCACTTCGCCGGGCGTGCCTTCGGAGACCAGCATCTGCGCACCGCCGTAGCTGCGGCAATACAGCAGCCCGGCAGTGGCGAGATCCTTGAACACCGGCATGGTGCGCAGGTATGGCGCCGCCTTGGTCTCGAGCGCCATCACGGAGTGGCGCTCGATCGCCAGGGGCAGCGACACGCCGGTCCAGCGCGCCAGTTCGGTGGTCCAGACGTTCTGCACGCTGACGATCCGGTCGGCGTCGATCGTCTCGTCGCCGCAGACGACGCCGGTGGCGCGGCCGCCGGCCATTCGCAGCCCGGTCGCGGCCGCACCCTCGCGGACGACGACACCCAGCCGGCGCGCGTTGCGGGCGAACGCCGTGGTGACGAGGTAGGCGTCGGCGTAGCCGGCGTCGGGCTCGTAGCCGATCAGTTCGGCCTCGTCGAAGCGGGCGATCGGCAGCAGGCGCCGCGCCGACCCGGCATCGATCGTCTCAGCGCGGATGCCGAAGCGGCGCTGCCCTTCGAGGGCTGCCGCCAGCGCCGCCGCTTTCTCGCCCGGCGGCGCCGCGATCAGGTAGCCGCAGCGGTTCAGGCCGCAGTCGGCCTCGGCATCGTCGAGATAACCCGCGAAATCCTCGTACGCGCGCCACGCCGCCTGCGCCAGCACGACGTTCTCCGGCACGGTGTAGTGGGTGCGCAGGATGCAGGAGGACTGGGCGGTGGTGCCCTCGCCGATCCGGCCGCGCTCGACCAGCAGCACCCGCTACTCGCCGAGCCGCGCCAGGTGATAGGCGACCGAGACGCCGATCACGCCGCCGCCGATGACGATCGAGTCGAATTGCTCCATCTGCCGGGTCCTGTTCGCGCCGCGTACGGCGCCGCCCGGCATCGTATCGTGGCGGCGCGAATAGACTTCCGGCTCCGCCATGAAAGCACGCACCAGACTCATCGGACTTTCGCTCGCCGTGGCCGCCAGCGTCGCCGGCTGCGCGACGCTCGACACCTGGCAGCGCAAGGCGATCTTCCAGCACGAGCGCGCCACCGCCGATGCCAACTGGTTCGGCGGCGAGCCGCCGGCCGGCACCGAGACCTTCGACCTCGTGCTGGCCAACGGCGACACCGTGCACGCCTGGTACCGCGAGGCGTCGCCGGAGGCGCCGACACTGCTGTTCCTGCACGGCGCCCGCCGCAGCCTGTACGGGAGCGCGCATCGCCTCGAGCGCCTGGGCGGGCTCGGCCTGAACGTGCTGGCCATCGACTACCGCGGCTTCGGCCGGTCGTCGCCGCGGCTGCCGTCGGAGGAGTCGGCGCTGGACGATTCGCGCGCCGCCTTCGAAGAACTGCTGCGTCGGCAGCCCGATCCGCGGCGGCGGTTCCTGTACGGCTACAGCCTCGGCGGTGCGATGGCGATCGCGCTCGCCGCCGAACGCGACGGCATTGCCGGCGTGGTGGTGGAGTCCTCGTTCACCAGCATTCCCGATCTGGTCCGCGCCTCGCGCTGGGGCTGGGTGCCGTTTCTCGACGCCGTGGTGACGCAGGAGTTCGACTCCCGCCGCCGCATCGGCCGCGTCACCGAGCCGCTCCTGCTCGTGCACGGCACGGCCGACGGCGTGATTCCGCACACGATGAGCGACGAGCTGTTCGCCGCCGCCGTTGCCGTGCCGCCCGGCGCCAAGCGCCTGCTCAAGGTCGACGGCGCCAATCATCGCGGCGCGCCGTTTGTCGATCGCGCGGCTTTCGACCGCGCGCTCGTCGAGTTCATCGCCGGGGCGACGGCATCGATGCCGCTGGCGTCGCTGCGCTGAGCCGCATGGACGACAGCGCGCAGCCGCCCGACGGACCGTTGACAGCGAAGTCGGCGCGACATCGGCCGGCCGGCGCCGGACGGTGTTGATCGTCGCGCCGCGCCGCCGGGCCGCGCGCTTTACGCCGCCGAACCGGTGAGCCCGCGAGCGGCGGCGATCGTGCACGGTGCCGCCACGCTGGCGATGGCGCTGGCCGGCGCCGCGACGGCGATCTGGCTGCATCTGCCGCTGCCGTGGTTCACCGGACCGCTGCTGACGCTGGCGATCGCCAACATGGCCGGCGCCGGGCTGCCCGGCCTGCCGCATGCCCGCGATGGCGGCCAGTGGATCATCGGCATCGCCCTCGGGCTGTACTTCACGCCGGCGGTGACGCTGGAGATCGTGCGGCTGGCGCCGTGGATCGGCGTCAACATCGGCTTCGTCTGGCTGCTCGGCCTCGCCGGCGCCTGGCTGCTGCACCGGCTGAGCAGCGAAAGCGCGACCACCTGCCTGTTCGCCTCGCCGATCGGCGGCGCCAGCGAAATGGCGGCCCAGGCGGAGCGTTATGGCGGGCGGGTCGACCGCGTCGCCGCCGCGCACAGTCTGCGCATCATGATGGTGGCGCTGGTGGTGCCGTTCGCGCTGCAATGGCTCGGCGTGCGCGGCGCCGACCCGTATGCGCCGGCGGCGGCGCAGTTCAGCATGGTCGGCCTGCTGCTGCTCGGTGCGATCAGCGCCGCCGGCGCGGTGGTGCTCGGGCGGCTCGGCGTGCCCAATCAGTGGATGCTCGGCCCGCTCGTCGTCACCGCCGCCGTGACGGCGCAGGGCATGACCTTCTCGACGCTGCCGACGCCGGTGTCGAATGCCGGCCAGCTGCTGATCGGCATCGCGCTGGGATCGCGATTCGCGCCGGAGTTCTTTCGCGCCGCGCCTCGCTATCTGGCGGTGGTGGCGCTGGTGACGGTCGTCTATCTCGTCGTGTCGGCGGTCTTCGGCTGGTGGCTGGCCGGCCTGGCGATGCTCGCCGTCCCGACCGCGGTCCTGGCGACGACACCGGGAGGCATCGGTGAAATGGCGATCACCGCCAAGGTGCTGCAGCTCGGCGCGCCGGTGGTGTCGGCGTTCCACGCCATCCGCATGGCGGCGGTGGTGCTGACGGTCGGGCCGGTATACCGGCTGGCGCGGCGGCTGCTGCCGGCAGAGGAGAACACATGAAGCTGCTGGTCCTCGGCGGAACCCGCTTTCTCGGCCGCCACCTCGTCGAGGCGGCCATCGCCCGCGACCACGAGCCGACGCTGTTCAACCGCGGCCGCACGGCGCCGGCGCTGTTTCCGGACGTCGAGCAGTTGTGCGGCGACCGTGACGGCGAGCTTGCGCCGCTGCGCGGCCGCCAGTGGGACGCCGTCGTCGACACCTGCGGTTACCTGCCGCGGGTCGTGCGCCGTTCCGTCGAGCTGCTGCGCGGCGCGGTGGAGCGGTACCTGTTCGTGTCCAGCATCAGCGTCTACGCCGATTCGGCCGCGCCCGGGCAGGACGAGAGCGCGGCCCGGGCGCGGCTGCCGGCGCCGGACTGCGAGGACATCCCGAACCACTACGGCGCCCTGAAGGCCGCCTGCGAGGACGAGGTCGAAGCGGGCTTCGGCGCCGCGTCGATCGTCGTTCGCCCCGGCCTCATCGTCGGGCCGTTCGATCCGAGCGGCCGCTTCACCTACTGGCCGCGGCGCGTGATGCGTGGGTCAACCGTGCTGGCGCCCGCCGACCCGTCATACCCGGTGCAGTTCATCGATGGCCGCGACCTGGCGGCGTGGATGCTCGACCTGCTGGAACGCCGAGCCTCGGGCACCTTCAACGGCAGCGGCCCGGCGCTGCCGCTGTCGTTCGGCGGCTTTCTCGACACCTGCCGGCAGGCGCTGAATCCGCACGCCGACTTCGTATGGCCCGACGCGGCGTTTCTCGCCGAGCACGGCGTTCAGGCCTGGACCGAACTGCCGCTGTACGCCGGCGACGACGGCCGCGGACTGTGCTCGGTCGACCTGAAGCGGGCGCTGGCGGCCGGGCTTCGTCTGCGTCCGCTCGCCGAAACCTGTATCGACACCGCACGCTGGGCCGGCGACAGCCCGCTTCCGGCCGGAATCGGGCTGGCGCCGGAGCGCGAAGCGGAGCTGCTGCGAGCCTGGCGCGCTTCCTCGTAGGGCACCTTCTCGCTGACGCTCAAAGGATTCGCGCTTGGGGCGGCCCGGTATCTCACTGGACTGCCTTCGCGCTGCGCGCTCAGGGATTGGGCCTTGGGACGCCAAGGCGGGCTCATGCCTCGTCGGCATGACGCAGCGCGGCAGGATTCTGGGGGTAGCTTTCTTGAGTGTCTTGGGGTAGCTTTCCCGGCGCAGTCGATTCTTGCGTCGCCCTACCGGTCTTTGCTGCACCATCTGCATTCGGTTCTCGCAGTTCCTGTCGCAGTCATCCCCCCAGCGAAATCGCACCTATCGCCCTGCGCGCCGCGGGCGCTTCCCGCGTCTTCATCGAGAGTGAGAAACGAATGCCGACAGGCACTGTGAAGTGGTTCAACGAGACGAAGGGCTTCGGCTTCATCAAGCCCGATGATGGCGGCGCCGACCTGTTCGCGCACTACAGCGGCATCAAGTCGAAGGGCTTCCGCACGCTGAAGGAAAACCAGCGGGTCGAGTATCAGGTGCAGCAGGGACAGAAAGGCCCGCAGGCGGTCGAGATCGTGCCGCTCGGCTGACGCAGGCCGCCTCGGCCGTCGCCGGCCGGCGGCGAGCTGGATCGGCAGCTGCGCGCCCCCGGGACAACACGGGCGGCGCCTGTCGGCCGACACAAGGCGGTG
>CAYLZU010000027.1:0-8504 GCA_964388005.1 uncultured Burkholderiaceae bacterium | reverse complement strand
GCTGCGCGCCCCCGGGACAACACGGGCGGCGCCTGTCGGCCGACACAAGGCGGTGGTTCGAGCCGGCTCGATGAGCCGGCTTTTTTCTGCGCGCGATGCGCCCGCGCCGACCGCGGCCCGCGATCCGACCGCCGGCTGACGGCGATCAAATACCTGGCGGCGCGAAACGGGTCGACCGGAGGGCGCTGGTTAAACTTGGTCCGGGGAGCGTGGGGGTCGGCCGACCTTCACGATCGATCAATCACGCGACTGCCGGCGAGTCATCAACGACCGGCGTGGAGGCACAAACGATGAGTGCGGTCCCCAGCGGCTCCAGCCTGGATGTTCCCGCTTACGTCAAGCACAAGAAGCTCGTCGCCTGGGTCGGGGAGATCGCCCGCCTGACCCGTCCAGACCGCATTCTCTGGTGCGACGGCTCGGCGCAGGAGTCCGAGCGGCTGTGCGAGGAGATGGTCCGTTCCGGCACCCTGCGCCGCCTGAACCCGGCCAAGCGGCCGAACTCCTTCCTGGCGTTGTCGGACCCGTCCGACGTGGCGCGGGTGGAGGACCGCACCTTCATCTGTACCGACACCGCGCAGGAGGCCGGCCCGACCAACAACTGGATCGATCCGGGCGAAATGCGCGCCACCCTGAACGGCCTGTTCGAGGGCTGCATGCGGGGGCGGACGATGTACGTGGTGCCGTTCTCGATGGGTCCGCTCGGTTCGCATATTGCCCAGCTCGGCGTCGAGCTGACCGACAGTCCCTACGTGGTCGTCAACATGCGGCTGATGACGCGCATGGGCCGCGCGGTGTTCGACGTGCTCGGCGACTCCGGCGAGTTCGTGCCCTGCGTGCACTCGGTGGGCAAGCCGCTGGCGCCGGGCGAGAAGGACGTCGCCTGGCCGTGCAACGACAGCAAGTACATCGTCCACTTTCCGAAGACGCGCGAGATCTGGAGCTTCGGCTCCGGCTACGGCGGCAATGCGCTGCTCGGCAAGAAGTGCCTGGCGCTGCGCATCGCCAGCTACATGGGGCGCGATCAGGGCTGGCTGGCCGAGCACATGCTGATCCTCGGCGTCACCTCGCCCGAGGGGAAGAAGTACCACATCGCCGCCGCCTTCCCGTCGGCCTGCGGCAAGACCAACTTCGCGATGCTGATCCCGCCGCCGGCCTTCAAGGGCTGGCGGGTGTCGACCATCGGCGAGGACATCGCCTGGATCAAGCCGCACGCGGACGGGCGCCTGTACGCGATCAACCCCGAGGCCGGCTGCTTCGGCGTCGCCCCGGGCACCAGCGAGAAGAGCAACTACAACGCGATGGCGATGCTGCACTCGAACGTCATCTTCACCAACGTCGCGCTGACCGACGACGGCGACGTCTGGTGGGAGGGCATGGGGCCGCCGCCGGCGCACCTGATCGACTGGCAGGGCAAGGACTGGACGCCCGACTGCGGCCGCAAGGCGGCGCATCCGAACTCGCGCTTCACCGTGGCGTCGATGCAGTGCCCGTCGATCGATGTCGACTGGGAAGACCCGAACGGGGTGCCGATCGACGCCTTCGTCTTCGGCGGCCGCCGCTCGGACACGGTGCCGCTGGTGACCGAGGCCCGCAACTGGACCGAAGGCGTGTACATGGCGGCGACGATGGGCTCGGAGACGACCGCGGCGGCGGCCGGCGCGCAGGGCGTGCTGCGCCGCGATCCGTTCGCGATGCTGCCGTTCTGCGGCTACAACATGGCCGAGCATTTCGCCCACTGGCTGAAGCTCGGCGAGAAACTGGCGGCCGCCGGTGCCAAGCTGCCGAAGCTGTACTGCGTCAACTGGTTCCGTACCGACGGCGAGGGGCGTTTCGTCTGGCCCGGGTTCTCCGAGAACATGCGCGTCCTGCGGTGGATCGTCGAGCGGATCGAGGGCCGCGGCGCCGGAGCCGAGCACCTGTTCGGCACGACGCCGCGCTACGAGGATCTCGACTGGACCGGGCTCGACTTTTCGCGTGCCGATTACGAGCGGATCACGGCGGTCGAGGCATCGCAGTGGCGCCGCGAACTGGCGCTGCACGACGAGCTGTTCGACAAGCTCAGCGACGGCCTGCCGCCGGCGCTGCGCGACGTGCGCAGGCGGCTGGCGCAATCGCTGCCCGCCTGAGCCAGGCACGAGCAGCCCGCGAACCCGGACGGCGGCCCGCCGGCCGCTGCCCATTCCGAGGTCCGATCGAGGAGGCCGGCGATGGCGCTGATCCAGTACATCACCCAGGTTCAGTTCGACTTCGGAGCCATTGCGATGGCCGGCTCCGAGTGCGGGCGGATCGGCATCTCCCGGCCGCTGGTCTGCACCGACCGTGGCATCGTCGCCGCCGGACTGCTGCCGCGGCTCGCCGCCGCGCTGGGGGACATGCCGACGGCGGTGTACGACGGCACGCCGGCCAATCCGACCGAAGCCGCGGTGCGCGAAGCGGTCGCCGTCTACCGGCATCACCGCGCCGATGGCCTGATCGCGCTCGGCGGCGGCTCGTCGATCGATCTCGCCAAGGCGGTGGCGATCGCGGCGACGCACGACGGTCCGCTGACCCGCTACGCGACCATCGAGGGCGGAAGCCCCCGCATTGGCAGCCACGTCTCGCCGTTGATCGCCATCCCGACGACAGCGGGCACCGGCAGCGAAGTGGCACGCGGCGCGATCATCATCGTCGACGATGGCCGCAAGCTCGGTTTTCACTCCTGGCACCTGGTGCCGAAGGCGTCGATCTGCGACCCCGAGCTGACGTTTGGGCTGCCGGCGGGCCTGACCGCGGCCACCGGGATGGACGCGATGGCCCACTGCATCGAGACCTTCCTCTCGCGCGCGGTCAATCCGCCGGCCGACGCGATCGCCTTCGACGGCCTGCGGCGCGCCCGCGGCTTCATCGAGCGCGCCGTGCGCGACGGCTCCGACCGCGAGGCTCGCTGGCAGATGATGAGCGCCTCGATGCAGGGCGCGATGGCGTTCCAGAAGGGGCTCGGCGCGGTGCACTCGCTGTCGCACGCGCTCGGCGCCCTGCCGGTGCGGCCGCACCATGGCACGCTGAACGCGGTCCTGCTGCCCGAAGTCGTGAAGTTCAACGAGGCGGCGGTGCCGGAGAAGGTGCGCCAGGTTGCCGAGGTCTTCGGCGCCGCCGACGGTGCCGGTCTGGCGGCGGCGCTGCGCGAACTGAATCGGCGGATCGGTCTGCCGTCGGGCCTGCGGGCGATGGGAATCGGGCCCGACAGCTTCGATGGCGTCATCGCCAATGCGCTGAAGGACCATTGCCACGCCACCAATCCGCGGCCGGCCGATGCGGCCGACTATCGGCGGATGCTCGACGCCAGTCTCTAGCCGCCGCAGGGCCGGCGCCGGCGCCCGGCCAACGTCCTTCCGGGGCTGCGATGCCGGGTGGCGACTTCCGCGCGGCGGCGGGAGAGCGAAGCGGCCCTGCCGGCGAGCGCGGAAATCGGGGCCTTGGTCGCGACGGCGCTTGTGGCTGCGGGGCATCTGTCCGAAACTGTCTCCGCCGCGACACGCCACCGAAGTGAGAGCGTTGTCGCTGGTGTGATCGACAGCGGGATGCTGCGATGCAACATCGTCTCCATGGCCAATACGACTAAGCGTCCGACCGGCAGCACGGCCTTCACACGTGGTCGGGGCGACACGCGCCATTCGCACTTCGAGTACGGCTCGACTCAGGGTCGCTGGGGCAACAAGGACGACAGCGACTTCGTCATCACCTCGGTCAATGTCCCCGATCGCCTCGACACCCAGGAGGTCCGCAACCGCGCCGACGCGGAATCGACCCTGCCGACGGTCGGGCGCTTTCATCGCGACGACGTCCTGCGCGCGGTCCGATGGGGCATCGCGGCACTGGTGCTTCTTGGCCTGGGTTGGTGGGGCATGCGGGTCGCGGGACCATTGCGCGAGGCCATCTCGCCGGCTGGAATCGAAGCGCTTCTCGGCAAGGCGCTCGGCGCGCCGGTTTCGGTCAGGGAGACCAGCCTGCGCCTTTCGCCGTCGCCGCGGCTGGTCGTGACCGACACCTTCGTCCAGAGCGGCTTCCGCCTGCCCGAGGTGGCGGTGCTCTTCGACTGGCGCGACGCGTTTCGCGGCCTGCAGACCTCGAACTGGGTTCTCGGGGAGGTGCGGGTGGCGCCCGTCGACCTGACCGGCGAGCAGGCGCTTGCGCTTCTGAGCTCGGTCCGCGGCGCGAGCAGGCTGCCGGCGGCACTGTCGACGATCCGGTTCGAGTCGATCACCTTCACCGACCTGTCGCTGCTGCCCGGGCGTTACGAAGCGCTGATCCGCCGAGGCGTCGGGCAGCCGGAGTTCGGCGTCGTGGCGCTGAAGAGGCTGGACGGCGACGGTCGCGTCGACCTGGAGGTCACGCCGGTGCCGGACGGCAACTCGAAGTTCGCGCTGTTCGCGAACAGGTGGCCGGCGTCGGTGGGGCCGGCGATCGTCTGGAGCGAGGCGACGGCGCAGGGCGAGTTCAGCGCCGAGCTGCTCAAGGTCGACTCGTTCAGCGTCGGCGCACGGTTCGGCAACATCAACGGCTCGGCGTTGCTGGCGAAGAGCGGGCAGCGCTGGCAACTGACCGGCAATCTCCGCGCTCCGGATCTGAACGTGGGCGAGCTCGCGAGCCATGCCGCCGGGCTGAGCGAGGTCGAAGGCGCCGAGAGCAGAATGCCGCTGCGCGGCATCGGCCGGCTCGAGCTGGCCCTGTCGGGGTCGGCTGCGACGGCGGCCGACACTCTCCGGGGCGCGAGCGCGAGCGGCAGGGGCTCGATCCCGGGCGCCACGTTTTCCGGGTTGAACCTCGGGCAGGCGGCGACCCAGGGCGGGGCCGCGTCGGCGGGCGGCATCACGCGGCTGACCGATCTCGAGTTCGAGGTGCTCGCCAGCCGCGGCGGCGTGATCGTCCGAAACATGAGCGGCAAGGCCGGGAGCCTGCGGGTGAGCGGCGGATTCAGCGTCGATGCCGGGCTGAAGCTCAGTGGGCTGCTGCGGCCCGAGGTGGCATCGCCCCGGGGAGCCGCCAGCGCCATGATCGAGATCGGTGGCCCGATTGGGTCGCCGACGTTTCGCTAGCGGCGCAGGGTCCCTGTTTCACGTGAAACGCGGCACTGGTTTCACGTGAAACATCGTTGCGGCGGCCGGGCAGGGACCCGGGACTCGGTTCCCGGAAGCGGCTCCCTATAATCCGCCTCCCCAGCGAAGTCGCCGCGCCAGCCCGTGCTGTATCCCACCCAGTTCGACGTCATTGTCGTCGGCGGCGGCCACGCCGGGACCGAGGCTGCCCTGGCAGCGGCGCGCATCGGCGCCTCGACCCTGCTGCTGACCCACAGCATCGAGACGCTTGGCCAGATGTCGTGCAACCCGTCGATTGGCGGCATCGGCAAGGGGCACCTGGTCAAGGAGATCGACGCGCTGGGCGGCGTGATGGCCGAGGCTGCCGATGAAGCCGGCATCCAGTTCCGCATCCTCAATGGCTCCAAGGGTCCGGCGGTTCGCGCCACTCGCGCCCAGGCCGACCGGGTGCTCTATCGCCAGGCGATCCGCCGAAGGCTCGAGAACCAGCCGAATCTGCTGCTGTTCCAGCAGGCGGTCGACGACCTGATGGTCGAGGGCGACCGGGTCGCCGGCGCCGTGACGCAGTCCGGCATCCGCTTCAGGGGCAGGACGGTCGTCCTCACGACCGGCACCTTCCTGAACGGACTGATCCATATCGGACTGACGAACCACCCGGCAGGCCGGGCGGGCGACCCGCCGTCGATCTCGCTGGCGTCGCGGCTGCGTGAACTCGCGCTGCCGCAGGGGCGACTGAAAACCGGCACGCCGCCGCGCATCGACGGCCGGACCATCGACTTCTCGCGGTGCGAGGAGCAGCCCGGTGACCTCGACCCGGTGCCGGTGTTCTCCTTTCTCGGCTCGACCGCTCAGCACCCGAAACAGGTTTCGTGCTGGATCACCCACACCAACGAACGGACGCACGCCGTCATCCGCGCCAACCTCGACCGCTCGCCGATGTACTCCGGCGTCATCGAGGGGGTTGGTCCGCGCTACTGCCCGTCGATCGAGGACAAGGTTCACCGCTTCGCCGGCAGGTCGAGCCACCAGATCTTCCTCGAACCCGAGGGGCTGACGACGAACGAGTTCTATCCGAACGGCATTTCCACCAGTCTGCCGTTCGACGTGCAGATCGAGATCGTCCGCTCGATGAAGGGTCTCGAGGGCGCGCACGTGCTTCGGCCGGGCTATGCGATCGAGTACGACTACTTCGATCCCAGGGCGCTGAAGTGCTCGCTCGAAACGAAGTCGATTGGCGGACTGTTCTTCGCCGGCCAGATCAACGGCACGACCGGCTACGAAGAGGCGGCGGCCCAGGGGCTGCTGGCCGGGATCAACGCCGCCCTGCAGGCCAGGGAGGCAGCGTCGTGGTGGCCGCGGCGCGACCAGGCCTACCTCGGCGTCCTCGTCGACGATCTGACCACCCGCGGCGTGGCCGAACCGTACCGGATGTTCACCAGCCGCGCCGAGTACCGCCTGAGCCTGCGCGAGGACAATGCCGACCTCCGTTTGACGGAGATCGGGCGCCGGCTCGGCTGCGTCGACGACCGGCGCTGGACCGCGTTCTGCCGCAAGCGCGATGCCGTCGAGCGCGAACTGCAGCGGTTGCGCTCGACCTGGGTCAACCCCCGCCTCCTGGCCTCAGGGGAGGCCGAGCGCGTCTTCGGCAAGCCTCTTGAACGTGAGTACACGCTCTCCGATCTGCTCAGGCGACCCGAGGTCTCTTACCAGCAGCTTCTGACGTTAGTGAGCGCTGACGGTCGACACCTGGGGGGGCCGCCGGCCGAGGGAGCCGAGGCTCCGCAGGCGGCGGAGCAGGTCGAGATCGCGACCAAATACGCCGGCTACATCGCCCGGCAGAAGGACGAGGTCGCGCGGCACGAAGCACACGAGTCGACCCGCATCCCGGCCGGGCTCGACTACGGCGAGGTGACCGGGCTCTCGATCGAGGTTCGGCAGAAGCTGGCTGCGGTCCGGCCGGAGACCATCGGCCAGGCGGCGCGCATCTCCGGGGTGACGCCGGCGGCGATCTCGCTGCTCCTGGTCCATCTGAAACGCCGCTCGAAGGCGGGCGGCCCAGGGCCCGCCGATCAGCTTGCCGCCTGACCTGCCCGCGCCCGAGGACATCGCCTCCGGCGCGGCGAAGCTCGGCGTCGATCTTTCGCCGCAGCAGATCCGGCAACTGGAACACTACGCGCAACGACTGATGCGCTGGAACGCCGTTCACAACCTGACGGCCATTCGCAGCGGCAGGGAACTGCTGACGCATCACCTGCTGGATTCGCTGGCGATCGTTCCGCACGTGAGCCGGCTGGCGGCCGGCGAACCGGCGCGGGTGCTCGACGTTGGCAGCGGCGGCGGCTTTCCCGGCATCGTGCTGGCGGTCGCCGATCCTTCGCTGCGGCTGACGCTCGTCGATGCGGCGCGGAAGAAGTGCGCCTTCCTGACCCAGGTGCGGCTGGAACTGCGCCTGCAGGGCGTCGAGGTTGTCCACGGGCGCGTCGAGACCCTGAGTCTGCCGCCGCAGGACATCATCGTCGCCCGTGCATTGGCGGCTCTGGCGCAGATCGTGACCTGGACCGTCCATCTGCTGAAACCCGGCGGGTGCTGGCTGGCGATGAAGGGGAAGCGTCCCGATGACGAACTGTCGGCCCTTCCGCGCGACGTGAGCGCCGCGGTGTTGCCACTGCGGGTGCCGGGACTGGACGAGCAACGTCACCTGATCGTGATGAGGCGAGCATGAGAAAGCGCCGCCTGCTGCTCGCCTCGATGGTGCTGGCGGCAGCCTGCACCGCTGCGCCGCCGGGGCCGCCGCTGGCGACTGTCGCCCGGGTCGACGTCGAGCGCTACGTCGGCACCTGGCACGAGGTGGCGCTGATTCCCAACCGCTTTCAGAGCGGCTGCGCCGCCGAGACGACGGCTACCTACACGCTGCTCGACGACGGCCGCATCGGCGTGCGCAATCGCTGCCGCCGCGCCGACGGAACCGAGATGTCGGTCGACGGCGTTGCCGAAGTCGTCGACCCGACAACCAACGCCAGGCTGAAGGTCAGCTTCTTGCCGGCGTGGCTGCGCTGGACCGGGATCGGCCGCGGCGACTACTGGGTGCTCTACCTGTCGCCCGACTATCGGGTGGCAGTTGTCGGCGAACCCCGGCGCGAGTTCCTCTGGATCCTGGCGCGCACGCCGACGCTGACGGACCGGGAGTACGCGGCGCTGATGCCGGTCGTGCAGGCTGCCGGCTACGAACCAGAGCGTCTTCGCCGAGCGGCGGCGCGCTGACGGCGGCTGCTCAGGCAGAAGGCGGCGTGAGGTAGCGCTCGCCGGTGTCGACCTGCTGGCCGATCGCCATGCGGTCGGTCCGGCTGGCCAGCGTCCGACAGTTGTTGTCGATGTCGTCCGCGCCGCGGCGCCTGTCCTCCGGTCCTCGACCTCGAGCCGCGGGTTAGT
>CAYLZU010000026.1:0-19896 GCA_964388005.1 uncultured Burkholderiaceae bacterium | reverse complement strand
TGGAGTTCGCCTGCAGGTTGCGCAGCAGCTCGGAGACCCGTTCGTTCGATGACGCCCAGCCAGTGACCGCCACCTTTCTGCCGTCCTGTTTGACCGACCGCAGATAGATTCCTTCCGGGATCTGCCGCGTCATCTCGTCGAGCAGGTACACGGGCTGGTTGCGGTCGGCCTGCAGATCTTCGACCGCGCGCTGGCGCGCCCGCAGCGCCTCGATTTCCTGCCGCAGCGTCGCGATTTCGCGGATCTGCAGGTCGAGCTTCCGGTTCTCCGCGGCGATGAACTCGTTGCGCTCGCGCTGATTGGCGATCTGGCCCTGTAGCACCGTCCAGACTACCGTCACTATCGAAATGCCCACCAGCAGGCTGAGCACCGTGAACAGCAGGAACGCCTTCTTCTGCCGCTCGCGCCGTTCGGCACGATGCGGCAACAGATTGACGCGGATCCTCATGCCGGCCTCCGCCGCCCAGCGGCGTCGGCGCGCGCGACGGGGGACCGGTCCGGCGGGCTCATGTGTCGAACCTCCGCATCGCCAAGCCGCAGGGCGTCAGTAGGGCCGGGGCATCGAGCCGCAGCTGTTTCTCGCGGACGCTGCCGGCGATTTCCATGCCCTTGAACGGCGAGACGACCGAGGTCGGCACCTGCGAGCGCTCCATCAGTTCGTCGGCCAGGCCGGCGAGCACGGCCGATCCGCCGGCCAGCATGATCTGGTCGATCCGCGTGTAGGGCGTCGAGGTGAAGAAGAACTGCAGCGCGCGGGTGATCTCGGTCACCGCCGTCTCGACGAACGGCCGCAGAACGTCCGACTCGTAGCTCGCCGGCAGGTCGCCGGAGCGCTTCTTCTGCTCGGCGTCGTCGACGGAGATGCCGTAGGCGCGGGCAATGTCGCCGGTGAGCTGCTGGCCGCCGAAGGGCTGGTCGCGTTCGTAGATCGCCTCGCCGTCGTGCATGACGGTGGCGATGGTGGAGTTGGCGCCAAGGTAGAAGGCGGCGATGACGAGGCCTTCGCCGCCGTTGGGCAGCTGCTCGATCAGCCGCTCGATGGCGCCGCGCATGGCGTAGGACTCGACGTCGATGACCACCGGCTTCAGGCCCGCGATCTGCGCCACCGCCATCCTGTCCTCGACCTTTTCCTTGCGCGAGGCGGCGATCAGCACCTCGACGTCGTCTGGCGCGTTGGGAATCGGGCCCAGGACCTGGAAGTCCAGACTCACTTCGTCGAGTGCGAAGGGAATGTACTGGTTGGCCTCGCTCTCGACCTGCATCTCCATTTCGTCTTCGCGCAGGTTCGCCGGCAGGGCAATGCGCTTGGTGATCACCGCCGAGGCCGGCAGCGCCATGGCGACGTTCTTGATCCGCGTGCCGGACCGGCGCCAGGCGCGCTTGACGGCTTCGGCGACGACGTCGACCTTGTCGAAGTTGCCGTCGACGACCGCGCCGCGGGGAAGCGGTTCGATCGCGTAGCGTTCGAGGCGCATCTTGCCGGGCATGGGCTGCGACAGCTCGACCAGCTTGACGCTCGAGGAGCCGATGTCCAGCCCGATGAGCGGCGGCGTCTTGTCCGACAGCAGTGGCAGATCAAAGGCCAAGCGGGCGCTCCCGAACGCGCAGCTGATTCAATTTCGACGCCACCAAGGGTGGGTTGGGCAGACCAGGAAACCGACGCTGCCGAGGCTCGGAATCCGAACCTTCTGAACGGCGTTTTTTCCTTATCTTTCTGATGTTTACCGCGTTTTTATCCGATGACACTTCAAATGCTATCAACAAGGATCGACTATTCACAAGCCCTACGGACGGACGATCGCCGCGTCGGCGACTCGGACGATGGACAGCGCGGGGCGCGGCCGAAGGGCCTAGTCCGCTGCGGCTCGGCGCCGCCTGCCGCCGGAACCTGCGGCGTAAAATCTGCCGTCCCGGTCGAAACTTTGCCGACGCCGCCCGTCGAATCCTGAGCACGGGAAGCGGTCCCGGCGTCTCCCACAGGCCCCTCGGTGTCCGGCAACTCCTCGGAATCCGGCGTTTCAGCACTGCGGCATTTGCGCAACGCCCCCCTTTGGGCGAAGGCGCTGGCCGGCGCTGCCGGAGTGGCGGCCGCGGCATCGCTGGCCGCTGCCCTGCTGCTCGCCTTCGCGTTTGCGCTCGCTTACGCCAACCTGCCGTCGATCGACACCCTGACCGATTACCAGCCGCGGATTCCGCTGCGCGTCTGGACCGCCGACGGCATCCTGATCGGCGAGTTCGGCGAGGAGCGGCGCGACTACGTGCCGATCCGCGAGGTGCCGAAGCGGGTGCAGCAGGCGATCCTGGCCGCCGAGGACGACGCCTTCTATCGCCATCGCGGCGTCGACTACACGGGCCTCGTGCGCGCAGTGTTCGCCAACTTCGCTTCCGGCCGGCGCGGCCAGGGCGGCAGCACGATCACGATGCAGGTGGCGCGCAACTTCTACCTGAGTTCCGAGCGCAGCTATCTGCGCAAGCTGTACGAGATCGCGCTCGCCTACAAGATCGAGTCCGAGCTCACCAAGGACCGGATCCTGGAGGTCTACGTCAACCAGATCTTCCTCGGCCAGCGCGCCTACGGCTTCTCGGCCGCCGCGCAGACCTACTTCGGCAAGCGGCTGCCGGAGCTGACCGTTGCCGAGACGGCGATGCTTGCCGGCTTGCCGGCTGCGCCAAGCGCCTACAACCCGTGGGTGAATCCGACCCGCGCCAAGGCGCGGCAGCAGTACGTGCTGTCGCGCATGCTGCAGCTCGGCTTCATCTCGCAGCGCGAGCACGACCAGGCGGCGGCCGAGGCGTTCAAGCCGCGTCAGGCGATGACCGCCTATTCGCCGCACTCGACCCGTTCGATGCTGCACGCGCAGTTCGCCGCCGAGATGGCGCGGCAGGCGATGTTCGAGCTGTTCCGCGAGGAGGCGTACACGCTCGGTCTGAACGTCTACACGACGCTGGTCAGCGGCGAGCAGCTCGCCGCCTACGAGGCGGTGCGCAGCCAGGTGCTGGGCTACGACCGCCGCTACGGCTATCGCGGCCCGGAGGCGTTCATCGAGCTGCCGGCCGACCCGGGCAGGCGCGACCAGCGCATCGAGGACGCGATCGTCGAGGCGATCGACAGTCCGAACCTGTTCCCGGCGGTGGTCACCGCGGCCTCGCCCAAGCTCGTCCAGGCGGTGATCCAGGGCGGCGAGACGATCGAGATCGGCGGCGAGGGACTGCGCTTCGCCGCCCGCTCGCTCGACCCGAAGGCGCAGCCCTCGCGACGCATCGTTCCCGGGGCGCTGATCCGGGTGTCGCGGACGGTTAAGAGCCAGTGGGAGATCGCCCAGCTGCCGCAGGTCGAGGCGGCATTCATCGCCGCCGACACCCGCGATGGCTCGGTGCGGGCGCTGGTCGGCGGCTTCGATTTCAACCTGAACAAGTTCAACCACGTCACCCAGGCGTGGCGGCAGCCGGGCTCGGCGTTCAAGCCGTTCGTCTACTCGGCGGCGCTCGAACGCGGCTTCATGCCGAGCACGCTGATCAACGACGCGCCGATCGTGGTCGACCCGGCCGAGACCGGCGGCCAGCTCTGGGAACCGAAGAACTACGACGGCAAGTTCGACGGCCCGCTGCGGCTGCGGCAGGCTTTGGCGCGCTCGAAGAACCTGGTGTCGGTACGGGTGATCAAGGCGATCGGCCCTGGCTTCGCGCAGAAGCACGCCGCCCGCTTCGGCTTCGAGCCTTCGCGGCACCCGGCGGTGCTGACGATGGCGCTCGGCGCCGGCACCGTGACCCCGTGGCAGATGGCCGGCGCCTACGCGGTGTTCGCCAACGGCGGCTACCGGGTGCCGCTGGTGCTGATCGACCGCGTCACCGACTCGCGCGGCAAGGTCGTCATGACGGCGCAGCGCGGCCCCGCCGGCGACGAGCGCCTGCGCGCGCTCGACGCCCGCAATGCCTACGTGATGGACAGCCTGCTGCGCGACGTCACCCGCTACGGCACGGCGGCGAGCGCCGCGCGGCTGCGCCGCGACGACATCGCCGGCAAGACCGGAACCACCAACGACTCGCATGACGCCTGGTTCGCCGGCTACGGCGGCGGCATCGTCGCCGTCTCGTGGATGGGGTTCGACCAGCCGCGGCCGCTCGGTGACCGCGAAACCGGCGGCGGCCTGGCGCTGCCGATCTGGATCAACTACATGGCCCGGACGCTGCCGAACCGGCCGCCGCTGCCGCTGGCGGAGCCGTCCGGGGTGGTCAACGTCGGCGGCGAGGTCTACTTCGCCGAGTTCCAGCCCGGGCAGGGCGTGGCCAGCGTCGGCCTGGAAGACGCGCTGCCGGGTGCCGAACCCGGCACGACCACCAGGGTCCGCGAACAGATCTTCTGACGCCGGGCCGGCGTCAGCCCGGACGCAGCAGGACGGCAACGCCGCCCTGCGCGGAAACGAAACGCGACAGCGCCGCGAACAGCTCGCTGCCGTCGCGGGTGTCGCGCCAGGCGCCGTCGCGCCATTCATAGTGATGGCCGCCGCTTCGTGCCGCGACCCAGATCTGCCGCATCGGCGTCTGGCTGTTGACGATGATCTTCGAACCATCGGCCAGTTCGACCGTGAGCACGTTGCCGGCGCGGTTCGCGTCGATGTCGGCGCCGCTGGCCTCGATCGCGGCCTCGATCGCGTCGAGCGTGCGTTCGGCGGCGGCGATGAACTCGGATTCTTCGGTGCCCATGCTAGATTGGCTCGATGCTGCGCTGGATCGGCACGATTGTATTGATGACGCTGCTCGCGGCCTGCGGCCAGAAGGGACCGCTGGTCCTGCCGGAGGACGCACGCCGCCGGCAGGCGCCGCCGCCGGCGCACGACGTCCCGCCGGCGCAGGAGCGCACCCGGTGACGGCATCCGGCGCGACGGCGTTCCGGCGCGTCGACGGCGCCCTGTTCTGCGAGGGCGTGGCGCTGGCCGCGATCGCCGAGCGGTTCGGCACACCGACCTACGTCTATTCGCGCGCCGCGATCGAACGCGCCTTCGCGGCCTATGTCGACGCCCTGCGCGGCCGCCCGTCGCTGGTGTGCTACGCGATGAAGGCCAACTCCAACCTGGCGGTGCTCAACCTGCTGGCGCGCGCCGGCAGCGGCTTCGACATCGTCTCCGGCGGCGAGCTGGCGCGGGTGATCGCCGCCGGCGGCGACCCGCGCAAGGTGGTCTTCTCGGGCGTGGGCAAGACCGAAGGCGAGATCGCCCGCGCGCTCGAGGCCGGCATCCTGTGCTTCAACCTCGAATCGGCGGCCGAGCTGGAGATGGTCGAGCGCATCGCCGCGGCCGGCAGCCGGCGGGCGCGGGTCTCGGTGCGCGTCAACCCCGATGTCGATCCGAAGACGCACCCGTACATCTCGACCGGACTGCGATCGAACAAGTTCGGCGTCGCCTACGACGAGACGCTGCCGCTGTACCGCCGCGCCGCCGCGATGCCGCACATCGACGTGGTCGGCATCGACTGCCACATCGGCTCGCGCATCAACGACATCGCCCCGTATCTGGAGGCGGCCGACCGGCTGCTCGATCTCGTCGACGCGCTGGCGGCCGAAGGCATCCGCCTGTCCCACATCGACTTCGGCGGCGGACTGGACATCCGCTACCGCGACGAGAAGCCGCCACCGCCGGCGGAACTGATCGCCGCGCTGACGGCGCGCGTCGATGCGCGCGGCCATGGCGACAAGATGCTGCTTCTCGAACCAGGCCGGTCGATCGTCGGCAACGCCGGCGCCCTCCTGACACGGGTGAACATCGTCAAACAGGGCCAGGACAAGAGCTTCCTCGTCGTCGATGCGGCGATGAACGATCTGATCCGGCCGGCGCTGTACGACGCCTGGATGGACGTGCAGCCGGTCGTCGACCGCGACCGGCCGGCCCGCACCTACGACGTCGTCGGCCCGATCTGCGAATCGGGCGACTGGCTGGCGCGCGGGCGGCAACTCGCGGCCGGCGCGGGCGATCTGCTGGCGATCCTCGGCGCCGGCGCCTACGCCATGAGCATGGCCAGCAACTACAACTCGCGCGGCCGCGCCGCCGAGGTGATGGTCGACGGCGAGCGCGTCTACGAGGTCCGCCGTCGCGAGAAGGTGGAGGAGCTGTTCGCCGGCGAGTCGACGCTGCCGTAGCGGCCCCGCGCCCAGCGCGCAAGCCGCAGGCCGAGCAGCGCGGCGACGATCAGCGCGTAGACGAGCGGCTCGCCGATGTCGTTCTTCGCCGCCTTCTGCCACCAGAAGTGCAGCACCGCCAGCGGCGCGATCAGATAGACGAGCCGGTGCAGCCGCTGCCAGTTGCGGCCGCCCAGGCGCCTGACCCAGCCGTTGGTGGAGGTCACCGCCAGCGGCACCAGCAGCAGCAGCGCCGCGAAGCCGACCGTGATGTAGGGCCGCTTGGCCACATCCTTCCAGATCGCCGCCGCATCGAACCACTGGTCGAGCCCCAGCCAGGCCAGCAGGTGCAGCACGGCGTAGAAGAAGGTGAACAGGCCGAACATCCGCCGCAGCCGCAGCGGCCAGGCCCAGCCGGTGGCGAGCCGCAGCGGCGTGACCGACAGCGTGACCACGAGCAGCACCAGGGTCCAGGTGCCGAGCGAGCGGATCACGAACTCGACCGGGTTGGCGCCGAGCCCGTCGTGCAGCCCAAGCCAGATCAGCCGCGCCAGCGGCAGCAGGGCGGCGGCGAACAGCAGCGCCCGCAACCGCGCGAACACCCGCGGCGGCAGCACCGGCGGCACGACTGCGGCCAGCCGTCCTAGCGCGGGGCGGGATGCGGCGCTGGTCACGGCGGATCAGTAGAACCGCTTCAGGTCCATGCCGGCGTAAAGCGCCGCCACCTGGTCGCCGTAGCCGTTGAACATCAGCGTCGGCCGGCGCCGCGACAGCAGCCCGTCCTCGCCGAGGCGCCGCTCGCTGGCCTGACTCCAGCGCGGATGGTCGACGTTCGGATTGACGTTCGAGTAGAAGCCGTACTCGTGCGGCGCCGACTTCTGCCAGCTGTTGACCGGTTGCCGGTCGACGAAGCGGATCCGCACCAGCGACTTGGCGCTCTTGAAGCCGTACTTCCACGGCACGACGATGCGCAGCGGCGCCCCGTTCTGCGCCGGCAGCACCTCGCCGTACAGGCCGAAGGCGAGCAGCGTCAGCGGGTGCATCGCCTCGTCCATGCGCAACCCTTCGACGTAGGGCCAGTCGAGCACGCGCGAGCGCAGCCCGGGCATCTGCTGGGCATCGGCGAGGGTGACGAACTCGACGTACTTGGCGTTGCCGGTCGGCTCGACCCGCCTGATCAGCTCCGCCAGCGGATAGCCGACCCAAGGCACCACCGCCGACCACGCCTCCACGCAGCGCAGCCGATAGATGCGCTCCTCCATCGGCGCCAGCTTCAGCAGTTCGTCGATGTCGATCACGCGCGGCCTGCGCACCTCGCCTTCGATGGCAACCTGCCAGGGCCGGGTCTTCAGCCGCTTCGGCGCGTTGCGGGGGGGATCGTCCTTCTCGGTGCCGAACTCGTAGAAGTTGCAGTAGCCGGTGACGAGCTCGTACGGCGTCGTCTTCTCCATCGTCGACAGCGGGCTCGTCCCGCCCGCAAGCTTCGGCGCCGACGGATTCTGCGCCGCCACCCGTCCGGCGGCGGCGAGCAGCCCGGCCGCGGCGGCGGCGTGAACGAACTCCCGCCGGCGGCGCCAGACGCCCTGCGGCGTGATCTCCGACGGTGCGATGTCCCGGGGGCTGCGGATCAGCATGAGGGGCTCCGAGGCTGTGCGGTCGATAGTCGGCGCCGGGCGACGAACCTTACCGCGCGGCGACGCGGCCGGGGGTCTGACCGGCCGCCGCCGCCGTGGTTCCGCCGCCGCCAGACCCTACACTTGCGGCCGGAGGAGACGCGATGCACATCGAACACGAGGTCAAGCTCGACTACGGCGACGTGCTGATCCGGCCCAAGCGCTCGACCCTGACCTCGCGCAGCGAAGTCGACATCACCCGCGAGTTCAGCTTCCGCCACGCCAAGGTCGCCTACCACGGCATCCCGATCGTCGCCGCCAACATGGACACCATCGGCACCTTCGAGATGGCGCGCGCGCTCGACCGCTTCGGGCTGTCGACCGCCCTGCACAAGCACTACGAGGTCGACCAGTACGCCGGATTCTTCGGCTCGCTGCAACGCAAGTCGGCGGCCTTCTACTCGATGGGCATCACCCGCGCCGACGAGGAGAAGTTCGGCCGGCTGATCAAGGCGGCGCCGGATGCGGTGCAGTTCGTCTGCATCGACGTCGCCAACGGCTACCACGAGAACTTCGTCACCTTCGTCACCCGGCTGCGCAGCCGCCATCCGGATCTGGTGATCATGGCCGGCAACGTCGTCACCGGCGAGATGACCGAGGAGCTGATCCTGTCGGGCGCGGACATCGTGAAAGTCGGCATCGGGCCCGGCTCGGTGTGCACGACGCGCAGCCTCACCGGCGTCGGCTACCCGCAGCTGTCGGCGGTGATCGAGTGCGCCGACGCCGCGCACGGCCTCGGCGGTCACATCTGCGCCGACGGCGGCTGCGCCACGCCCGGCGATGTCGCCAAGGCCTTCGGCGGCGGCGCCGACTTCGTCATGCTCGGCGGCATGTTCGCCGGCCACGACGAGTGCGGCGGCGACACGGTCGAGCGCAGCGGCGGCAAGTGGCAGCGCTTTTACGGCATGTCCAGCCGCACGGCGATGGAACTGTATTCGGGCGGCGTGGCGGAGTACCGCGCCGCCGAAGGCAAGGAAGTGCTGGTGCCCTACCGCGGCGAGGTCGCGCGCACCGTGCAGGACATCCTCGGCGGCGTGCGGTCGGCCTGCACCTATGTCGGCGCGCGTCGGCTCAAGGAGCTGTCGAAGCGCACCACCTTCATCCGCGTCACCCGCCAGGCCAGCGAGGTGTTCGGCAAGGGCTGACGCCGCGCCGCCCGGGGGCCGCTTCGGCCGCGCCGGCCGCGATCCGATCCCGCGCCGCCGACCGCACCGATCGTCCCCGGAGTCCGCCGCCGGGGCCTTCCGCGCGTCGGCCCTCGAACTCGGCGGCGCCCGGACACCCAAAGGCCACTGAGCTGCCCCCTCGGGGCAGCGAAGGCAAACGGGCGCGGGGTCTCCTAATTCAGGCCGTCAACGAAGTCGGCCACCGCGGCCATTTCGGCGTCCGACAGCCTGGCGGCGATCTGCGACATCGCCAGATTGTTCCGCCGCGTGCCGTCGCGGAAGGCCTTCAGCTGCGCCTGGACGTACTCGGCGTGCTGGCCGCCCAGCCGCGGATACTCGGCGGGAATGCCGGCGCCGTTGGGGCTGTGGCAGCCATTGCATGCCGGCACACCCTTGGCCGGGATCCCGGCGCGGTAGATGCGCTGCCCGAGTTCGAGCGTTTCGCGATTGCGCGATGCGCCGGGCTTGTGCGGCTGGCCGGCGTAGAAGGCCGCGACGTGCAGGCGATCGGCAACCGAGATCGCGCCGACCATGCCGGCCATGATGGCGTTGACGCGCGCCGACTTGTCGTCGGCCGGTTTGGCGTAGTCGTTCAGCTGCTTGACGAGATAAACCGTGTCCTGCCCGGTCAGCTTCGGATTGGCTGGGATCACCGAATTGCCGTCGGCGCCGTGGCAGGCGGCGCAGATGGACGTGGCGATCTCCTGCCCGCGCTTCAGATCCGGGCGGTTGGCCGCCGACTTCTCCTGCGCCGCACCCGGCAGGGCAATGGCCATGGCGAGGACCGTCGAGGCCAGGATGCGGCCGGACCGGCCGAGACGCGTTGCGGCAGATGTGGGTTCCATGGCCGATCGTGATGGGTTTGCGCAAGTCGCCGCCCGGGAACCCGGGCGGCGACTGGATCGATCAAAGCCGCGTATTCTACCGAAGCCCTCCGCATCGGCCGCCCGGCATGATGCTCCAGCATCCAGTCCGCCCCCCGCCGTGCCGCGATTCGAATCCGCCCGCTTCACGATCTCGGTTGCCGAGCTCGAGCAGCTGAAGCGCGCGCCGCTCGCCATGGTTCCCGAGATCGCGTTCGCCGGACGCTCGAACGCCGGCAAGTCGACGGTGATCAACGTCCTGACCGCGCAGCGGCAGCTCGCCCATGCCAGCAAGACTCCGGGGCGCACGCAGCTGCTGAACTTCTTCGCCGTCGACGAACACGATCCCGGCGCTCCGCCCCGCCTGGCGGCGTATCTGGTCGATCTGCCGGGCTACGGGTTCGCCCGCGTCGGCGAGCAGACGCGCGGGCGCTGGGACGAGCTCGCGGGCGGCTATCTCGCAACCCGACGGCT
This sequence comes from uncultured Burkholderiaceae bacterium, assembly GCA_964388005.1. Classification (GTDB taxonomy): domain Bacteria; phylum Pseudomonadota; class Gammaproteobacteria; order Burkholderiales; family Burkholderiaceae_F; genus JADJWR01. Next base: position 9,608 of record CAYLZU010000026.1, on the reverse strand, counting down.
GCTGGCCGGCGTGGTGGTGGTGATGGACGCCCGCCGCCCGCTGGGTTCGGGCGACGAACACCTGCTGGCCTGGCTCGCGTCACGCAGCGACGCCGGAACGCTCCGCGTGCACCTGCTGCTGAACAAGTCGGACCAGATCGGCCGCGCCGAGCGCAGGAGCACGATGTCGCGGGTCGAAACGCGCGCCGAGGCGCTGCCGATGCCGGTGTCGGTGCAGCTGTTCTCGGGGCTGAAGCGCGAAGGGCTGGAGGAACTTCGCGAGACGCTGGCGCAGGTCATCGCCGGTTGACGCCGCGCCGCCTCCGGCGAGGGCCGCGCGTATGATGCCGGCAGAAAAAAACCCCGAGCCTGAACTCGGGGTCGAATGCCGATAACGGCCCCGCTCAGGGAGGAATCAGCGGGGGGAGGCTCTCGCCGCCCGACGCAAGTTTCGCCCAATCCCACCCGTTGTGAAGCCCGGAATTCCCCGTATGCCGACGACCGCCCGGTATCCCGCGCTACGGATGCGCCGTATGCGCCGCGACGACTTTTCACGCCGGCTGATGCGCGAGCACCGGCTGACGGTCGACGACCTGATCTATCCGGTGTTCGTTCTCGACGGCGCCGGCCGCCAAGAAGACGTCGCCTCGATGCCGGGCGTACAGCGGCTGTCGGTCGATCTGCTGCTGCCGGTGGCCGAGCGCTGCGTCTCGGCGGGCATCCCGGTGGTGGCGCTGTTTCCGGTCATCGACAGTGCGCTGAAGAGCCCGGACGGACGCGAGGCGACGAATCCCGACGGACTGGTGCCGCGCGCGGTGCGCGAACTGAAGCGGCGCTTCCCCGAACTCGGACTGCTGACCGACGTCGCGCTCGATCCGTTCACCACGCATGGCCAGGACGGGCTGATCGACGAGACCGGCTACGTGCTCAACGACGAGACCATCGCCGTGCTGCGGCAACAGGCGCTGGTGCAGGCCGAGGCCGGCGTCGACATCGTCGCCCCGAGCGACATGATGGACGGCCGCATCGGCGCCATCCGCGACGCGCTCGAAGGCGCGGGCTGCATTCACACCCGGATCATGGCCTATTCGGCCAAGTACGCCAGCGCCTTCTACGGCCCCTTCCGCGATGCGGTCGGATCGGCGGCCAGCCTCGGACGATCGAACAAGGCCGTCTACCAGATGGACCCGGCCAACACCGACGAAGCCCTGCGCGAGGTGGCGCTCGACATCGCCGAAGGCGCCGACATGGTGATGGTCAAGCCCGGCATGCCGTACCTGGACATCGTGCGCCGCGTGAAAGACGAGTTCCGCATGCCGACCTACGTCTACCAGGTCAGCGGCGAGTACGCGATGCTCAAGGCGGCGGCCGGCAACGGTTGGCTCGAGGAAAGGAAAGTGGTGATGGAGTCGCTGCTGGCATTCAAGCGGGCCGGCGCCGACGGCGTGCTGACCTACTTCGCGCTGCAGGCGGCGCAGTGGCTGGCGGCGGGACAGTGACGCCCGATCCATGATGTGGCTGCACATCCAGCCGGAGTCGGCGGTCCCCCTGGATGCGGCTCCATCGGCGGCGGCCGATTCCGGTTTCCACTGGTTCGACCTGACCCACGACGAACTGCGCGCCGATCCCGAGGTCTTCCGTACCGCGGTGGCGACCATCACCGGCGCGACGATCGACGACCTGCACCTTCGCGACGCGGTCAATCTGCACCATCCGTCGTACTACCGCTCGACCGCCGGGTACCAGATGCTCGTCTTCCGCAAGCTGACGCCGGAAGAAGACCGCAGCATTGCGCCGTTCGACAACATCGATCACCTGCCCGCGGAACGGCGCCGCGGCCATCGGCTGCAGCCGATCGCGACGCGTCCGGTCACCTTCTTCCTGTTCGAGCGGCTGCTGGTCACCGTCCGCAACGCCGGCTCGCGCACGATCAACCAGATCCGGCAGCGGCTGATCGAGACCAGCGCGAGAGCCGCCGGCCGGAAAGGTCCGGCAGTGGCCGAGAGCGGGACGACGCGGCTGCCGCAGCGGCCGGAGGAGCTGATGGTCCGGCTGGTCAACGGCATGGTCGACCGTTACCTGGAGCTGCGCCAGCCGCTGACCGACCGCCTCGACCGCTGGCAGCGGGAACTGCTCGACCGTCGGCGGCCGTTCGAGGACTGGCCGGTCCTGCTCGATGCGCGCATCGAGCTGCGGATGCTGCAGAACCTGTGCGAGGAACAGCGCGATGCGCTGCAGGAGCTAAGCGACGACTACATGGACAGCCTGCCCGAGGCGCAGCTGAACGACGCCTACCTGATTCGCGTCGCCGACGTGATCGAGCATGTCGAGCGCGTCCTGCGCCATGCCGGACGGCTGGAGAACTCGATCGAGTCGGCGGTGCAGCTGCACTTCTCCGCCACCGCGCACCGGACCAATCAGGTGATGCGCATCCTGACGGTGATCACCGCCGTCTTCGCGCCGCTGACGCTGATCGCCGGCCTGTGGGGAATGAACTTCGAGTTCATCCCGGGGGCGCGGCACCCGCACGGCTTCGCGCTGATGGTCGGCACCATGATCCTGCTTACCGCGATGCTGCTGGTGCTGCTGTGGCTCTGGCGTGTGCTCAGCGACCGTCCCAGCCGGCTGGCACGCTGGTGGCGGCTGCGCCTGCGGCAGCGGCGTACGGGACGGCCGATCAGCGCCCCCTGACGCCGCCGCCGTCGGTCAGCCGGGCTCGCCCCGCGGGCCGCGGACCGAGCGCAGCAGCCGGCCCTCGCGTTTCGTCGGCCGCCCCTTGATCGACCGCGACGGCTCGGTCCGGTAACGGGCGAACTCGCGCCGGCGCTCGCGTCGGGCGCGGCTCTCGGCGGTCTCCTCGTACAGTTGCTGCGCCACCGGCGCCGGACCCCGCTGCGCCGACAGCGCGCGGATCACGCACCCGATGGCGTCGTCGCCGGCGAGGACCTCGACCCGGTCGCCGATCCGGGCCTCGCGCGACGGCTTGATCCGTTCGCCGCCGACCCGCACCCGGCCGAGTTCGATCGCCTCCGCCGCCAGGGTGCGCGTCTTGAAGAATCGCGCCGCCCACAGCCATTTGTCGATGCGCACCCGTGCCCCGTCGGCCATGGCGCCGATGATAGGGCGCGAGCGCCGCCCGTCGCGGCTGCTTCGGCGGGCGCCGCAATCGCGAGGGCCGGTCACGTCGCCGCGCAAGAATCGCCGCCCCTCCGCGACAATTGCTAGACCCCCCGCCAGACGGCAGGACAATGCACGCGATGAACACGCCGACCCGAGACGCTCGCCCGACCGAAGCGCTCGCCGGCCGCCTCGCCGGCGTCCGCGCGCTGACGCTGTCGCTCGCCGAGCCGCTGTCGGCCGAGGACTGCGCGGTGCAGTCGATGCCGGACGCCAGCCCGACCAAGTGGCACCTGGCGCACACCTCGTGGTTCTTCGAGACGTTCGTGCTGGAGCCCGGCCTGCGCGGCTACGTCCCGTTCGATCCGGCCTACCGCGTGCTGTTCAACTCGTACTACGTCGCCGTCGGCGACCGCCATCCGCGGCCGCAGCGGGGGCTGCTGACGCGCCCATCGCTCGCCGACATCCGCCGCTATCGTGCGCACGTCGATGCCGCGCTCGATCGCCTGCTGGGCGAGGCGGGCGGCCCGCCGCCGTCGGCGGGCCTGATCGAGCTCGGCATCCAGCACGAGCAGCAGCACCAGGAACTGATCCTGACCGACATTCAGCACGCGCTGTCCCTCAACCCCCTGCTTCCCGCTTACCTGCCCGCCCTCCCGACGGTGACCGATGCGGGCGTCGGGTGGCGATGGCTGGGCTTCGAAGGCGGCATCGTCCGCATCGGCCACCGTGGCGAAGGGTTCTGCTTCGACAACGAACAGCCGGCGCATGACGTACTGTTGCAGCCGTTCGAGCTGGCGTCGCACCCGGTGACCCAGGGCGAGTTCGTCGCCTTCATCGACGACGGCGGCTACCGTCGCCCCGAGCTGTGGCTGTCGCTCGGCTGGGACAGGCGCGCGGCGCAGGGCTGGGAAGCGCCGCTGTACTGGTTCCGCAGCGGCGATCGCTGGCGCCGGTTCACGCTGCGCGGTGTCGCCGACCTGGACGAGAGCGCGCCGGTCGCCCACCTGTCGTACTTCGAGGCCGACGCGTATGCCCGCTGGCGCGGTGCCCGGCTGCCGACCGAGGCCGAGTGGGAGTGGGCGGCGCGGCAGGCCGGGGGCGATCCGACGTCGGACGACAGCGCCAACTTCCTCGAGTCAGCGTACCTGACGCCGCGAACGGCGCCTCCGTCGTCGGCGCCGATGCAACAGGCCTTCGGCGACGTCTGGGAGTGGACCTCCAGCGCCTACGCGGCATACCCGGGCTATCGGCCGGCCGCCGGCGCGGTCGGCGAATACAACGGCAAGTTCATGTGCGGCCAGTACGTGCTGCGGGGCGGCTCCTGCGCCACGCCGCGCAGCCACATCCGCGCCAGCTATCGCAACTTCTTTCCGCCCGAGGCGCGCTGGCAGTTCTCGGGACTGCGCCTTGCCCGCGACCCCGCATCGCGGCCGCAGGCCTGACGCCGCGCCTCGCACCGCCACGCGACAAGGCAAAACTGGTAGCCTCTGCGCCGCCAGCGACGACTGCGACCGGCCGGCAATGCCCGGCCATCGGCAGATGCGTCCGCCTCTGCCGCCCGCGCCCGCCGTGCTGGCCATCTCCGTGCCCCGTGCGGGCCGACGTCATCCGCGAGGTCCATGATGAATCACGCAGTCTTCCTGCGCGGCCGCCGCGCGCTGCTGGCGCTGTCCGCGCTCGTCGCCTTCGGCGTCGCGCCGCAGGCGAACGCCCAGCAGGTGCTCAGGGTCACCACCATCCCCGAAGAAGCCGCCACCGAGCAGGTCCGCAAGTTCGGCCCGCTGGTGAAGTACCTCGAGAAGCAGACCGGCATGAAGGTCGAGTTCACGCCCGTGAACGACTATCCGGCGGCGGTCGAGGCGCTGGTCAACAAGCAGGTCGACCTGGTCTGGTTCGGCGGCTTCACCTTCGTGCAGGCGCACCTGCGCTCGGGCGGCAGGATCATCCCGATCGCGCAGCGCGAGGAGGACACGCAGTTCCGTTCGGTGTTCATCACCCAGACCGACTCGGGCATCAGGCAGCTGTCGGACCTGAAGGGCAAGACCGTGAGCTTCGGCTCGCAGTCGAGCACCTCGGGCCACCTGATGCCGCGCAGCTTCCTGCTCGCCGCCGGCATCGACCCGGACAGGGACTTCAAACGCGTCGCCTACTCCGGCGCCCACGACGCGACCATCGCCTCGGTGGTCAGCGGCAAGGTCGACGCGGCCGCGCTCGACATCACCGTGTGGCGCAAGTTCGTCGACGAGAAGAAGGTCGACACCGGCAAGGTCAATGTCTTCTACACCACGCCGCCGTTTTACAACTACAACTGGTCGGTGCACGCCGACATGCCGGCGGCGACACGCGACAAGCTGGCGCAGGCGCTGCTGGCGCTGTCGATGGACACGCCCGAGGGCAAGGAGATCCTGACCCTGAATCGCGCCACCAAGTACATCCCGACCAAGGCCGAGAACTACAAGGGCATCGAGGCCGCCGGGCGCAGCGCGGGGCTGATCAAGTAGGCCCGATGCGGCGCTGCCCTGCTCGGCGCGCCGTCCCCGACGGCGTCCCGCGGCGGACGCACTGCCGCCGTGCTTGCGATGGCCGCACGCCGGCCGCGCGCGGCAACGCCGGGTTCCGGCGATGAACCGTGGCGCGGTCGTCGCGGCCGGCATGCGGATCGAGATCGAGCAGCTCGCGGCGCGCCATCCAGCCGCCGGCAGTGGTGCCGCGCCGGCACTGAAGCCGCTCACGCTTGCCATCGCCCCGGGCGAGCAGGTGGCGGTGATCGGCCCGTCCGGCGCCGGCAAGACGACGCTGCTGCATGTGCTGGCGTGCGCGCTGAAGCCCGCCGCGGGCGGCTTGCGGCTCGACGGCGTCGATCCCTGGTCGCTGCCGGTACGCGAGCTGCAACGGCTGCGTGGCCGGCTCTTCCTCGCGCCGCAGACGCCGCCGTTGCCGCCGCGCCAGCGGGTGGTGACGTCGGTGCTGGCGGCGCGCCTGCCGCGACTGGGCTTCTGGCGCAGCCTGCGGTCGCTTGCCCGCCCGGACGACGTCGCCGGCGCCCATGACGCGCTGGCGCGTTTCGACCTGGCGCCGAAGCTTTGGGACCGCGTCGATCGCCTCTCCGGCGGCGAGCGGCAGCGCGTCGGACTGGCGAAGGTGCTGCTGGCGCCGGCGGCGCTGTGGCTGGTCGACGAGCCGCTGTCGGCCCTGGATCCAACCCGCGCCCGTCAGGCGATCAACACCCTGACGCAGGCGGCACGCGAGCGCGGCGTCACGCTGCTGGCCACCCTGCACCAGGTCGATGTGGCGCTGAGCTTTCCGCGCGTGGTCGGACTGCGGGCAGGCGAGCTCGCGTTCGACCTGCCGGGTGCCGACGTGACGCGCGCCGGCCTTGCCCAGCTCTATGCGCAGCACGAACACGAACTGACCGAAGCGCCGCCGCCATCCGGGCCCGCGATCGAGCCGGTGGCGACGCTGGTCTGTCGCTGACGCGGACTTCCGATGGCCGCCACCTCGCACCCGCCGGCGCTGCGCGACCCGGCGTGGTCGCGGCGCCTCTTCTGGTCGGGCGTCGCCGCGGTGCTGCTGGTGCCGATGCTGGCGGCGACGGAGTTCAAGCCGTGGCTGCTGCTCGCGCCGGAGAACCTCAGGGTCACGCTGCGCTTCCTCGGCGACTTCCTGCCGCCGAAGGTCGAGTCCGGGTTCCTCGCCATGGTCGTGCACGAGTCCTGGCGCACGGTCGCCATCGCCACCGCGGGCATGTCGCTGGCCCTGCTGCTGGCGATTCCGCTGACGCTCGCCTCCACCGCCGTGCTGTCGGTCTCGGCGCTGCCGGGCCGCATGCATGCGCTGCCCTTCATCGTCCGGCAGGCGGTGCGGTGGCTGCTGATCGTGCTGCGCAGCGTGCCGGAGCTGGTCTGGGCGCTCGTGTTCGTGCGCGTGGTCGGGCTGGGACCGACGGCCGGGGTGCTGGCCATCGCGCTGACCTACGCCGGCATGCTCGGCAAGGTCTACGGCGAGATCCTCGAAAGCGGCGAGACGCATGCCGCCACTTCCCTGCTGCGCAATGGCGCCGGCCGCCTGCAGGCGTTCTTTTACGGCCTGCTGCCCACCAACGCGCCGGAACTGACCAGCTACACCGTCTACCGCTGGGAGTGCGCGATCCGCTCCTCGGCGGTGCTCGGCTTCGTCGGCGCCGGCGGCCTGGGCCAGCAGATGGACACCTCGATGACGATGTTCAACGGCGCCGAGGTCAGCACGATGCTGCTGGCGTTCATTTTCCTCGTCTGGCTGGCGGACCTCGCCAGTGCCGCGTTGCGCAAGGCAATCGGATGAGCCCGCCGAGCGGTCCCATGGGTCAATCCCGCAATGAGCAGGGCGACGGCGGCCCGGTGGACGCGCCGCGTCCGTCACCCGGCCCCGCGGCAGCCCCGATGCCGCCGCCGCCTTTCCGTGGACGCTGCTTCGCCTGCCGGTGGCTCGCCGGCATCGCGGCGCTGGCGGTTGCCAGCTTCGTCACGCTCGACCTGCAGTGGGCGAAGTTCTTCTCGCTCGATTCGATGCGGCGGATGGGCCGCTTCGTCGGCGAACTGCTGCTGCCGGCCACCGATGCAGCGTTCCTGCACAGGCTGGCCGCCGCCAGCCTCGAGACGCTGGCGATGTCGGCGCTCGGCACGCTGCTCGCCGCGGCTTGCGGCCTGCTGCTGGCGTTGCCGGCCTCGCGCACGCACGCCGAAGACCGCGCGCTGGCCCGCGCGCCGACGCGGCTGCTGCTGAACGCGCTGCGCTCGATCCCGGAACTGGTGTGGGCGGCGCTGCTCATCATCTCCGCCGGCCTGGGACCATTTGCCGGCACCCTGGCGCTGGCGTTGCACACCACCGGCGTGCTCGGCCGCCTGTTCGCCGAAGCGATCGAGAACGCCACGCCCGGTCCGGCCTTCGCGCTGCGCACCCAGGGCGTGAGCGAGGGGCGCGTGTTCCTGTACGCGACGCTGCCGCAGATCGTGCCGCAGCTCGCCTCCTACACCCTGTACCGCTGGGAGAACAACATCCGCGCCGCGGCCGTGCTCGGCGTGGTCGGCGCCGGCGGCCTGGGACAGATGCTGGCCTTTCACATGGGGCTGTTCCAGATGCGCGAGACCAGTTCGATCCTGCTGGCCATGATCGGTCTGGTGGCGCTGGTCGACCTCGGCTCGTACCTGATGCGGCGCGCGCTCGCGCGCTGAGATCCGCGTCCTGGACGACCCTGGCGCTGCGGGCTCGGGGACTCGCCGGCGGCGCGGCCCCGGCGGACTTCAGGCCACCAGCGGCGGCGTCGTCTCGTCGGCCACCCAGCGCAGATACGGCGCGAAGCCGGCCACGACCGGCATGGCGATGATCTCCGGTACCGTGTACGGGTGCAGCTGGCGGATCGCCTCCTCGACCGCGGCATAGCGCTCGCGCGTGCACTTGATGAGCAGCGGCACCTCGGCCGCCTGCTCGACCTTGCCCTGCCAGCGGTAGGTCGACTCGACCTCCGGCAGCCTGTTGACGCAGGCGGCAAGACGGTTCTCGACCAGCGCCGTGGCGAGCCGGCCGGCGGTCTCCTCGTCGGGGCAGTTGGTCATCACCAGCAGGACTTCGGCGGTCACGGCATCCCTTTCGCTTCCGTTGATCTCGGCACAGTGTAGGCACCAGCCGCCCTGCGTTCAGACGACGGCGGCAGCGAGCCGCGCCGAGATGACGCTCGGCGATCTGCGGTTGGCGCTGCGTTCATCGCACGCGCTGGCCGACTCGCAACTGGAAACCGCGGCACCGATCGGTGCCGGGTTCGAGGGCGACGGCAGTGCCGTGGCGGCGGTCGAGATCAACGCACCGAGCCGGTGAAAACGAAGGGAACCGGCACCGGCGCCGCGCGCCCTGAGCCCGCCGCGCGAGCTCAGCCTGCCGCCCTGTGCGCCTACTGCGCCTCTTCGGCGGTTCCGGCTTCGGTCGCCGGCGTCTCCGGCCGGTCGACCAGTTCCATCAGGGCCATCGGCGCGTTGTCGCCAACGCGGAAGCCGAACTTGAGGATGCGCGTGTAGCCGCCGTTGCGCGCCTTGTAGCGCGGGCCGAGCTCATTGAAGAGCTTGACGACCATCTCGCGGTCGCGCAGGCGGTTGAACGCGAGGCGGCGGTTCGCCACCGTCGGCTCCTTGGCCAGCGTGATCAGCGGCTCGACGACGCGGCGCAGTTCCTTCGCCTTCGGCAGCGTCGTCTTGATGCGCTCGTGGCGCAGCAGCGAGTTCGACATGTTGCGCAGCATCGCCAGGCGATGGCTGGTGGTGCGGTTCAGTTTCCGCAGTCCGTGTCCGTGACGCATCGGTTCTTCCTTTCAGTCTTCGAGTGGCCCGACTCTTCGATCCCCGCGTGGGGCGGGTCGGTTGGGGTGGGACTTTGTCAGCTGCCGTCGAACAGCGGGGCCGGCCGGCGCCACCGGCTTGTCGTGAGGCCAGTTCTGCCGACCGCCGGCCGCTGCGGGCGTTGACCTGCCTGCGGCAGGTCAA